>JACPAL010000023.1:0-3435 GCA_016180855.1 Deltaproteobacteria bacterium
ACCGCCGACATGATCCAGACTCATGGTTCCATCGAGCTCTTACCGCCTGTGTTTTTGCCTCTCCGAGGACTCTTGGTACACTTTTCGGATAAGCATGTATCATCTTCATTGACAAGACGTACGTAAAAGCGTACGCTTTAGAATCATGACTTTCCGAACCGCAAGCCAAGCCCGAGCTGAGCTGTACAACCTCATTGACGAGGTTTCGGAATCACACGAACCGGTCCTCATTACGGGCAAACGAAACAGTGGTGTATTGGTTTCAGAGGAGGACTGGAAATCGATTCAGGAGACGCTCTATTTGACCTCCATTCCGGGAATGAGAAGATCCATTCAAAAAGGTCTCAAAACTTCTGTTAAGAAATGCTCCAAGAAACTCAACTGGTAGAGAATGTGGACTCTTGTTTACACGCGAGACGCACAAAAGGACGCCAAAAAAATAAAACAGGCGGGACTGCAAAACAAGGTTCAGAATCTTCTGGATCTGCTAAAAAAGAATCCGTTTAGCACCCCACCTCCTTACGAAAAATTACTGGGGGATCTGACCGGTGCCTATTCAAGGCGGATCAACATTCAACACCGCCTCGTCTATCAAGTGTTGAAAGGTCAAAAAATCGTCAAAGTGATCCGCCTCTGGACCAGTTGTCGCCGCATCTCTTGAGGCTCAAGTTTCACGCGTTGGCCGTGGCCGGGAAGAACCCATTCAAAATTAAAAGAGAGCAAACGACGCATTGGGGGAATCGAGAATCAGCGCTCATCGGTCTGTTTATAAAGAACAGATTCCATAAACGATTGGGCGTCCGCAACCACCTTCTTGCCATCAGGAGAGGCGAACGCTTTATCGGCCGCCTCCTTGCTGGTCCAATTCAGGTAGGCAATTTCATAATCAGACGTCGCCAAAACGATATAACCACGAAGCCCCTGCGGTTCAAACGCCTGCTTCACCTCACCCACATGTTTTGTGAGGTGTGGAAGGAACTCTGATGGAGAACTGCCTTTCAAACGGGACCCGACAAAAACGGTTGAATAGCCGTTCTTCCAATCAAGAGCCTCAGCTGAGATGTCGTAGACAACATTCGGTTCAATCCCGCCTTTTGGCATCCCCTTTTTCTGAGGAAGTGCACCGACACGTCTCTGGATGAGCGCCTCTAGAAACTCTTCCGAAAAACGAACATCCGACATCGGATTTTGCGCTGTAATCAGCTCACGATCCCGCACGACATTTCCGGTCCAGGGAGACGCCACAAAAACCGACGCACCCGCCTTGAGAAGTTCATCCGCCACATAATAGGTGAGATACCCATCCAAATGCCCGGCATCCTCCTCCTGTTTCTCTTCCGGTGTCGAAAAGACAGTCATCCGATAACCTTGGTAAGGCCACGGCTTGCCCGGGGCATTGGCCGACAGAAGAGCGGCTGGCCCGTGACAGATCAAGGCGGTCGGTTTTTGCTGTTGATGAAAGTAATTGAGAATCCGGCCTAAATTCGGGTCGCGAGAGAGGTCTTCCATCGGGGCATGCCCGCCCGGAACAAAAAGGCCGTCGAAAGAAGAGAGTTCCTTTTCCGAGAAAGAATCAAGTGGCCGCGGAGTTGCAAATTCGCGTATACCCTGAAGAAGCGCCTTGGCCGCAAGAAATTCCTCTTTGTCCTTAAACCAGCGCGTGTCATCGCTCACTTTATCCATCGTCGGGGCCCTGCCATTCGGGGTTGCAAAAACCGGCTTGTACCCTGCCTTGATAAGCTGTTTTAACGGAACCGCCAGCTCGGATAAAAAGTAGCCTGTCGGGTGTTCTCCACCCCCTTTTAGGCTCACATGATCTGAACCCGAGAGAACAACGAGTACCTTTGGTTGAACACCTGTTTTTTCGATCGCCATTTAAAACCTCCTTGTTTTTTGAACTTCAATTTTGAAACTTATCAATTCCCCTGTTCGCGCGGCATCACTAAAATCTCTTCAACATTCACGCGATCCGCTTGGGAGACTGCGTAAAAGATCGACTCGGCAATATCGTTCGGTTCGAGAAAGGTAAGGGTCGCCGCAAAACTCTTAAATGTCTCTTTGAACTCTTGATCTTGAATGCCTTCGGGCAATTCGGTCGTGACGGCACCGGGCTCAATGACGGTCACCTTCAATCCAGGCTCAGACGCCAGCTCCATTCGAAGACTCTGCGAAATAGCCCGAACGGCAAATTTGGTTCCATTATAAACAGCACAACCGGGATAAACCCGCCGACCTCCAACACTTGACATATTGATAATATGTCCGCTCTTCTGACTCAAAAAACGGGGGAGAATTGCAGCAATTCCGTACAAAACACCCTTGATGTTCACGTCAATTGTTTTCTCCCACTCATCAACGCGTCCCTTTTTCATGAAGGAGAGCGGCATGATGCCCGCGTTGTTAAACAAAATATCAGCACGTCCAAACGACTGATATGTTTTCTGCACCAGCGTCTCAACCTGATCCCTCCGGGTTACATCAGTTGGAACACACAGCGCCTCGCCCCCCTCCGATTCGATCTGCCTCTTCACCTTTTCCAATCGATCTACCCGTCGGGCCGCCAAGACAACTTTGACCCCCTCTGAGGCCAATCTCACCGCTGTCGCCTCCCCTATTCCGCTAGAAGCTCCCGTGATGATGGCAACCTTACCTAACAATCTTTGACTCATAATTTTCCCCTTCTTGTTTTTTGTTTTCAACACCCCCCATTCCACCCAAAAAATCATAAGTAAAATTATATGTTGTTAATGTTATCATTATGATATCTGATCGATTCAATGTCGTTGGACCACCTCGATGCCCGTCTTTTCCGGGCGTTTCTGTCGGCCGCTGAAGCCGGAAGCTTCACACTCGGAGCCCGCAGGGCCGGCATGACGCAATCGGGAATGAGCCAGCAGATCGCCCGGCTGGAAGAGCAGTTAGGGGTTCCCCTTTTTGAGCGTGTGAACAAAAAGGTTCTTTTGACCCCCGCCGGAGAACAACTGAAAACGTTCATCGAAACCTATGCCGAAACCGTAGAATCGTTCATCGAAAGTATGAAAGACGGGCAGATGTCGCCTCGGGGGCTCGTGCGGTATGCGATGCCAAGTTTTTGTCTGAAAACGCCCCATTTCCCGATGCTCTTGGCGAAGCGTCAAAACTTCTCACTCATCGATCTTCAGGTCCATCTTCTCGCCAACAATGAGATCCTCTCGAAATTGCTTCAGGGGGAGATCGATTTCGGTTTTGTCACACAGAAGGAAGAGAACCCGGCGCTCGCCTATAAACCGTTCGCGCAGGAGGAATATGTCCTGGTCGCCTCCGACAAAAAACTGGTTGAAGAACTGAACGCGGACTCTCTCGACAAACTTCGGTACATCAACTACCCGGGGTTCGGCGCGTTGTTTGATATCTGGCGGCGTCATTTCTTCCCCCGCCGCCTGACGCTTACGGAAC
>JACPAL010000023.1:3445-35388 GCA_016180855.1 Deltaproteobacteria bacterium
CCGTTCCAAGGGGAAACCGAACCCCGTCGGAACGATTTATCTGGTGACACGAACGAACGCCGCCCTCCCGCGCCGCGTGCAAACCGTCATTGAAAGCTTCTTGGAGATGAAAAGAATACGGACTCATGAGGAATAGCTTTTGATTCGACCGGCAACCACCTCTCGGACGGCGGGTTCAAGCTTTTTTACTTTTACCAGTCGCGTCGCGAGGGTTTTCCGATGAACAAGTTTTCTCTTTAGCAAGGCCCTGCAAAACTCAATATCCTTCGGTCGCCCCGCAATCGCTTTTGAAATCCATAGATCATGAAGTTCCAGACAAAGGGCCGTCACACCGTTTGTCGCCGGTGTACAAAACCGGACAAGCCGCTTTCTCCAACCTTCCGGCAGAATTGCCGTTTTGGGGCTGACTCCTTGGGCATAGTAACCGAAGGTCTCCTGAAAAACAGACAGTTCTCCGATAGAACCGTCAATCAGATCCGCCTTGGAACCGTCCAGGTCGTTCAGTGCGGCAATATCGGTCTCGATCGACCGTTCCGCTTCCGGGAGAACTCTCCGATAGGAGGCATGAATCGCCTGACTGCCGATGACGAGAAGTTGATCCGTCCCCAGAATCGCCCCCGCCGCACGAATGGTGTGTTCAAATTGTTCCCGCCTCATGAGCGATATTCCTTTCTGAATCGTTTTAAAATCCGCGCACGGTCTTGAGGCCTTAGCTGACCGGCAAAAGGGGAAACCTGTCTCATGTCGCGAGACAAGACCCCTAAATCTAACATGCGGGAAATAAGATCTTCCGTCGGCAGGCGAAGCCACTGACGCCAGCGATCAAACAACTCTTTCGCTTCGAGATGCTGAGCCCTCATTCGTGACAAAAGCCGTTCCGCTTTCTTGATGGATAGAGCCGAAGTTTTCCTTAAACTTTGAGCAACGGCCGCATGATAGTTCAAGCTTCTTTGATCTTCTCGGGTCAGTCGCGGAAGATAGGTAACGATCGCCTCAAGACCCTGCGACGAAGCAAGCTTCTGTAGTGTCGACCAGGTCGGCGACCTGGCGCCCGATTCGTAGAAGGCGATTGTCGGTTGCGACGTCCCGGCCTGAACGGCCAACTGCCCCTGGGTGATGCCGACCTTGGATCTTAGAGAAACCACGGGATTCATGACAAGTTTATTTATATCTAATCAGATATATTTAGTCAAATGACAATTACATCCCCTGTGGTAGCTCTCGACAAACTTCGGTACATCAACTACCCGGGGTTCGGCGCGTTGTTTGATATCTGGCGGCGTCATTTCTTCCCCCGCCGCCTGACGCTTACGGAACAAACCGTCATTGAAAGCTTTCTGGAAATGAAAAAAGGAAGCTAAAGTTATAGTGGTGCTTTTCATTCGACTATCAACCGATCTTCCAGTGTCGTGTGACGAACGAGACGGCACCCAAGGCGATTAAAACAATACCGACAACCTCCAATGCGCGGTGGATTCGAAGGGGTGAGAGATTCCTCCGGATCGGTTGGGCGAGGGAGGTTAAAATGAGCCACCAGATGAGACTTCCCGAAAAGACGCCAAGCGAGATTTGGAGATAATCCATTTTTCTCGGATCGAGGGGAATGAGGCTTGAGCCGGCAAAGAGGGCGGCAAAGGCGATGAGGGTCATCGGGTTGGTGAGGGTGAGGAGAAAGACCGAGGCGCCGTCCCAGAGATAGTGGTGGAGATACCGTTCAGAGAGGACCTCTTCGGTATCCAGGGCCGGAGGTCTCTGAAAAAAGATTTTGATCCCAACCAGAATGAGTACAATACCGCCGGCATTGCCGATGAAATGGTGGCTTTCACGGAGTGATTCAAAAACGGCTGCCAGGCCGAGGCTGGCCAGGATCGACAACAAGGCATCCGCCGAGGCGGCTCCGATACCGCTGGAGAGGCCAGCCAGCCAGTTGACTTGAAGGCTTCGCTGAAGGATCAGCACGGCGATTGGGCCGACCGGCAGGGCGACCAAAAATCCGAGAGCCGCCGATTTTAAGAAAAGCATCATGACTTGATCTTCTTTTCAAAGACCGATTTGGCCAGCGGCGGGTTGGCCCGTCCTCCCGTTTTTTTCATGATCTGCCCCAGGAAGAAGGAGAGAAGCTTCTCCTCACCCCTGCGGTAACGATCGACTTCCTTCGGATTCTCGTTTAAGATCTCATCAACAACGGCTGCCAGAGATCCTTCATCGGAAACTTGGGACAATCCCTCCTTCTGAACAATACTCTCGGGGGGCTCACCGGTCTCAAAAACTTTTTGTAAAACAGTCTTTGCCATCCCCCCGGAAATTTTACCTTGGTCAACCAAGGTCAGTGTTTTTCCGATCGCCTCCGGGCTCAATCGGGAACCTTGGATCCGGTCGGGATCTCCCTGAATCATCCTCAAGAGCTCATTGATGGTCCAGTTCGCGAGCGGTTTCGGTTGAGGGTAGACCTTGACGCACGCCTCAAAAAAGTCGGCGAGTCGGCGGGAATCCGTCAGAATATCAATTTGGGATGAGGGGAGTTGGTACTGCCTCGTAAACCGATCTCGCTTCCCTTCCGGAAGCTCCGGCAACGCCCCTCGTACCTGGCTAAGCCAGGCCTCATGAACCTCTACGGGAAGGAGGTCCGGGTCGGGGAAGTATCGGTAGTCGTGGGCCTCTTCCTTTGAACGCATCGGTTGGGTCAGCTCTTTTTCGGGGTCCCAGAGGCGGGTCTCCTGGATGATCCGATCTTGGGAGCGTTTTCCTGCAAGGACCTCTGTTTGTCTTTTGATCTCATAATGGAGAGCCTTCTCAATATGACGAAAGGAATTCATGTTCTTGATCTCGACCTTTGTCCCGAACTTCTTTTCGCCAACCGGTCTGACGGAGATGTTGGCGTCGCACCGGAGTGACCCCTCCTCCATATTGCCATCGCAGATTTCGAGATACATCACGAGACGTCGGAGTTCCTTGAGATAGGCAACCGCCTCGGCAGGTGAGCGGATGTCCGGTTCCGAAACAATTTCAATCAATGGAACACCGGCCCGGTTCAGATCGACCCAGGAGGCCGCCTTGGAGCGGGTTTGGGGATGTTCATGTAGAAGTTTTCCGGCATCTTCCTCCATATGGATACGAGTCAGTCCGATCTTTTTTCTCTCCCCATCGAGAGGAATGTCGACAAATCCTTTTTCGCAGATAGGCCGCTCGTACTGGGAGATCTGATATCCCTTGGGAAGGTCCGGATAGAAATAGTTCTTTCGGGCAAAGACATTTTTACCGGTGATCCGGCAACTTGTTGCAAGCCCCATTCGGATGGCGAATTCAACGGCCTGTCGGTTAAGGACGGGCAAGACGCCAGGAAGCGCAAGACAGACAGGGCAGGTATTTTTATTTGGTTCACTCCCAAATTGTGTGGAACAGGAGCAGAAGAGCTTGCTCTTTGTCAGGAGCTGGGCATGGACCTCAAGACCAATAACCGGTTCGTAGTTCATTTTCGTAGACGCTCAACCTGTTTGGAAACTCCGCGACCGGGGCAGTCGGTATGGGCTATGACCGCAGGGGTATAGCCTCGTGTTCTCGTTATTTTATCATCGATCTCTTTGTGGAGCAGGACGTGATCTAAGGTTACTCGGGGGTACCGTGCACGGAGATATCCGATGAGCCACTTCAGACTTTCGATCTGGGCCTTTGAGGCGAGATCCTTTTGGAGGTCAGGGTCAAAATAGCCCGCAAGGGCGATTCCAATCGATCCGTAGTCGGGGTCCTTCTTGATAAAGTCAGGCTCCTTTCTCTCCTTGCCGGCCAGCGCCTCCTTCGATTTTCCGGCATGTCCTCCCACGTAGCGCATTTCACGCCCTTCATAGATTTTCCCATTCCAGGTGATGTAGTAATGATAGGGGATATCATCCCAGACCTTATTCTCCCGACCGTCTTGTGCCCTCCTCTGTAACGCTTGAGGGGTGAGACTCCTTGGTAAATGGGTCTTGTGAACAACCAGATAGTCGATTACCTCCGGCAGCGGGAGCTTGTACTCCTGCTCCTTGATCGCCGGTTTGGGGGGAAGGGCTCCCCATTGTTTTCTTGGAATAATAGTGTCTCCCACGACGTTTTCCTTTCGATCTCGGGCGCACCAAGGGGGCCCCTACATTTTCAGGTGACTCGGTCTCTTCCTGTGCCACTCGGTCGCATGCTCATAGGCATAACCGACACGAAAAATCTTTTCCTCTTGAAGATAGGGGGCGATCACCTGCAGTCCAATAGGCAAACCTGAATTTGTAAATCCACAAGGCAAACTCATTCCCGGAAGTCCCGCCAAATTGACGTTCACTGTAAAAATATCTGAGAGATACATCTTTAAAGGGTCATCTGTCTTCTCACCGAACCTCCAGGCCGCCGTGGGAGAGGTCGGACCGACAATCACATCATAATTTTTAAAGATCTCCTCAAAGTCCCGCCGGATGAGTGTCCGGACTTTTTGGGCCTTAAGATAGTAGGCATCATAATAGCCGGCGGAGAGGACATAGGTCCCGAGCATGATTCGCCGCTTGACCTCGGGGCCAAATCCCTCAGTTCGGGATTTCTGATACATCGAAAGCAGCTCTTGAGAGTCACGATTTCGGTGGCCGTATCGAACCCCGTCGTAACGGGCGAGGTTGGAGGAGGCCTCCGCCGTCGCCAGGATATAATAAGTCGGGATGCCATATTCGCTGTGGGGGAGTGAGACCTCTCCCACAACAGCCCCCAATCCCTCCAGGGTTTGGACTGATTTTTTAACCGCCTTCTCTACCTCCGGATCCAGACCCTCCATAAAATATTCCTTTGGAACGGCGATCCGCCATCCCTTGATATCCGGGAGGAGCGCCTTGGTGTAATCCGGAACCGGTGCGTTCAATGAGGTTGAGTCTTTTGGATCGTATCCGGCCAGGGCGTTCATCATGATGGCGGCATCGGTGACATCTTTCGTGATGGGACCTACCTGATCGAGGGATGAGGCAAATGCAATCACTCCATAGCGGGAGACACGACCGTACGTCGGTTTGATCCCGACCGTGCCGCAGAGACTCGCCGGCTGCCGGATTGATCCCCCTGTGTCGGTGCCGGTTGCCGCAATACATTGCCCGGCGGCTACGGCCGCACTGCTTCCGCCGCTTGAACCTCCGGGGACACAATCTTCATTCCAGGGATTTCGAACCACACCGAAACAGGAATTTTCATTGGAAGAGCCCATCGCAAACTCATCCATATTGAGCTTTCCGACAAGGACCGTTCCACACCCTTCCAAATTTTTTGCGGTCGTGGCGGTGTAGGGGGGGATATAGTTGTCCAGAATTTTGGAACAGCAGGTCGTTCGAAGTCCCTCGGTGAGAAAAATATCTTTGAGCGCAATCGGGATCCCCAAAAGGGGATGAAAATCCGTTTCATTTTTTATTTTTTGATCGGCGAGCGCTGCCTCTTTTCGCGCTCGTTCCTCGGTCAGGGTAATGAAGGCATGGATTCGAGGTTCGATCTGGTGAATCCGTTTGAAAATCGAATCAACGATATCAACCGAACGGATCTCTCTCTTTTTCAGCTGGTCATGAAGTTCATGAATGGTTGCGTCGCACAGCTCCATTAGATCACCTTTGGCACCTTGAAAAAATCACCTTCCCGATCGGGGGCCCTGCTCAAGACCTCTTCCTGCTTTTGAAACGGCCTGTTTTCATCACTCCGAAAGGGGGTCGCGACGGCGACGGCATGGGCCGTCGGCTCAATATTTGAGACATCCAGTCTGTTCAGTTTTTCAATGTAAGTCAGGATTTGAGAAAGCTGGTTAGTATATCTCTCAACATCGGCCTCGTTCAACTCCAACCGGGCGAGATGGGCGATTTTCTTGACCTCTTCATGGGAGATTTTCATCGGTCACCGGCTAACATAACGGATGAGGGCTATCAAGCTGTTCAAAAAGGGGTGTGCCGTTCTCCGCAGAGAACGGTTTTTTAGTCCGGCGGTCGCTTTTCACTCATCCTGTCTCCAATAACCACCGAACAACTTGGCAAGAGAGGTCATTATGTCGATTACCGGTTGCGGAGACTTGAGTCAGAAAAGCCGGCTAGATCTATGTCCTGCCACCGAGATTGCGGTTGGCGGCGGGGTGGTTGCTATGGAGCGGGAGGGGGAGTCAAGAAAAGCGGCCGTTGGCCAGTTGATCATAGCGCCGGTGGGGATTCAGGCCCACTGGATGTTTGATCCCACGGAACGGATTGGTCTCTCGCTCTCCGCCTACCCCGAGGCGGTGGGAAGGTTTAACGAGAACGGTTTAGCAATCGGGTGGAGGGTCAGAACGGCGTTGGGATTCGAATATTACCCGGTTCGGGATACCCGGAATTTTCCCGATGAAGAACCACTGACCCTGGTACAAGGATACGGCCTTGCAGGACAGCTCTCGGGAGGGGAGGAGGTTTATGGAGGGGGAGTGCAAAGCGATCTCCCCGGCCTCCTGATCTGGCAGGCTACCCACATTTTTTTTCGATTCCCGCCCCCCAAGTTTTACCTGGAGGTCGGAGAGGGGAGTCTTCCAGCGATGTCCGACGACTCGAGGAGAACATTTTGGGAATTTTTTGCCGGACTCAATTTTGACCTTACCTGGCGACGGATCAAGAGTGTCGTCAGCTACTAACAAGGGGGGAACGCCATAAGGGCTATCAAGCTGTTTAAAAAGGAGACAAACAGCCAGGATTTATCTCATGAGATAACTGTATTTGATGCTTTCACCGAAGATGATTTGAAACGCTGTATGGGTAGCCGCCCACAAATCACAACCGGGGCTGAAAAAACTCATGCTGGCCACATCGAAAGAGAGGGTGTTCGTTGCAGAAGAGTATTGCATATATCCTGCTACCATGACGGCTTCATGCCCTAAAACCATCGCCTCATGTCCGTTACTTTGTCCCCTCGGTAGAAATCTAATAATAATTGGGTCGTTATTATTTTTTGTATCGACCAGTACATATAAGTAAGTTTGATTCCCCATCGCTTGTAGGTCCTCGGTAGAGGTCAGTCTCAATGGTTGAGGGCCGCTAAGCCTTATTGGTTCCGGGCATGGAAAATAAAGATGGGGTAACGGGTCAGGAGGAGGAGTTGGCAGTGCTGGGGTTCTTTGAGAAAAGAATAACCGCCGTACTCGTGATAAGAACAGCCCCCCCCCTGCCAAACCGAGCAAGGCAAAGGCCCCTATGAGCGCCTGGGGTGTATTGGTGACCCAGTTGTCGGGATTAATCGGGTTATATTCGAACTCCCAACCTGTCTTCAAGACTTGCGAAATCGAATTAACAAGAGAGGACATGACGGTTTAATTATCGGCTTTAGGACCGAAATGGTGCGGGTAAAAACACCTTTAAGAAAGCGATACAGCACAAGGCCTCCTTGAAAACGCTTTGTGAGACAGTTCAGGACTTAAAGAGGCTTAAGAGCCCTTTTAGGAAACCACTCTCGGAGCCGGCGATCTTTTCGAGCTCGCCGTCATCCAGATAGACCCCGTGACAGTGAAAGCATTTATCGAGCGTTACACCACGGTAGGGGATTGGGTGCAGCTCCATCCCGCATTTAGGGCAGTGCATCCAGTGAAGCTCCTTGAGTCTCTTGATCTCAGCTTCTGAGATCTTCCCCCTCTTTTCATGGGACAGTTTGAGCTTTTTTTCCACTTCCAGACGGGCAAAATACTCCTCTTCAGGTTGTGACGGTTTTGAGATCGTCATAAAGCTGGTTCGTTAGCATAGCTCCCTCGAGGGTCAAGTGAGTTTAGGAGATGTCTGGAATCTCTTCGAGATGTTTCGCAAATGGGAATGTTTTTATTTTGGATAGTAATTTTTTGTCGGCTGTTACAAATGAGGCCTCTGTTCTTTCAGCGACCGCCAGGTAGAGGCTATCATAATAGGTCGTTTGAAATCGATTGGCGATTTCCGCTGTTCTCGTCAGTAAAGAAGATCGAAGTGGCATCAAAAGCCAGGGGAGCTCCCATAGCCTTATCAGTGATTGTTCGGCCTTCTCAGGATGCCCCTTCCATTTCTTCCAGAAGACGTTTCCAGCCTCGTAAAACAGGAGATCCGGGATGATGAATTCTATCTCACCCTTGAGAAAAAGCTCTAAAAGCCGGAGGGCTCTCCCTCCTCTTTCTTCATCTTGATCAAACCATTTGACCGCGACGGAACAGTCAATAACCATCTGTTGCATTAACGGGAATCCCTCATTTTGCGGATTAGATCCTCTGCTGTTTCGCCCGCTTTCATTTTAAAGGTGTGTTCGCGAAGATCGTCGATCTGTTCGCGTATCGATTTTTGGGGATTCTTTTTCAGGAAAGAACCGATCTCTCCCTGGTGTAAAAACTCCATAACAAGATCTTTAAGCAACTCGCTACGCCTTTTGTGACGGCTTTTGGCTGCCTTATCAAACTCCTCCAGAAGTTCCTGAGGCATTGAAATCATGACCTTAGCCATATTGCTATGTTAATGACTAATTATATAATATGTCAATACTCTATACAGCCTATTTGCCCTCTTCAGCCACCAGCTCCGAGCTTTTCTCCCCTTCCGCGAGCGAGACCCACTTGAACGGGTGCATATCTTCTCGATTGGGGAGGTACCCTTTTACGTACGGTTTTTGGAGGTAGATCTTGGTGTAGGTGTAGATCGGGATGACCGGCGCCTCCTCCAGAACGATCTGTTCTGCCTGGCGTAGCAGGGAGTAGCGCTTCGAGGTGACCGTTTCCTTCATCGCGTTTCTGATGAGGGTATCATACTGCGTATTGGACCAGCTCGTATGACTTATGGTGGAGTCGGAGGTCCAGAGATCGAGGAAGGTCATCGGGTCGGGGTAGTCGGCAATCCAGCCGGAGCGCGAGATCTCAAAGTTCTTGAGATTTTGCGTCTTCATGTACGACTTCCACTCCTCATTCCAGAGCTTCACATCAATACCCAGGTGCTTCTTCCACATCTGCTGAACGACCTGGGCGATCAGTTTATGTCGATCATCCGTATTGTAGTGAATGGAGATCGCAGGAAACGTTTTTGGATCCGAATAGCCGGCCTCAGTGAGAAGCCTCTTCGCCCTCTCCGGATCGAAACCGATCCCCTCGGCCCGCTCATACCCTTTCAGTCCCTCGGGAACGACATTGATCGATGGGATCATCGTGTTTTTCAAGAATTTTCCGACCAGTTCGTCTCGGTCAATCGCAAGGGAGAGGGCCTGGCGGACCCGGAGATCGTTCAATGGCGGTTTTTTGGTCTGGACGCGATAGAAGTAACTTCCGAGATACGGCGTCTGCACATACCCCTCTTCACCTTTCAGGGCGTCAGCCTTCACGACGGAGACCTCCCAGACAATGTCGATCTCTCCCCGTTCGTACATCTTGAGGGCGGTCTCCTTGTCCTCCATGGGATAGAAAACAACACCGGGAAGCTTCACCTGATCTGCCTCAAAATAGTCTGGATTTTTTGCAAGCGTAATTTCCTTGTAAGGGGTCCAGCTCTTCAGGAGAAACGGGCCATTGCTGACAATGTGTTCCGGTTGAGTCCACTTCGGTCCAAACTTTTCGACGACCCAGGACGGGACCGGTTTGAAGGCGTTGTACCAGAGGAGATCGAGAAAGTAGGGGGTTGGGGACTCCAGTGTTACTTGGAGCGTATGATCATCCAGCGCCTTGAATCCGAGGACGGCCGGGTCGGTGATCTTGCCGGCGTTATAGTCGCGTGCATTTTGGATCGGATACATTGAGTAGGCATACTTTGCAGCCGTCTTCGGATTCAGGACACGTTCCCAGGCATAGACAAAATCATGGGCCGTGACCGGACGTCCATCACTCCAGATCGCCTCTTTTCTCAAATGGAAGGTGTAAATGAGGTTGTCTTTCGAAATCCCCCAGTCCGTCGCCATTTCAGGAACGACGGGACCATCTTTTTGGGAATGCTGGACGAGTCCCGAAAAGAGATCGAGGATCACCCTGGTCTCCGGCACACCGGAGGCGAGTCCTGGGTCGATATATTCCGGTTCGCTGCTGAGTTGGAATCGAAGAAATCTCTTCTCGAGTTGTGACGATTCGTTTTGCGAGATTCCTTGCCCTGCTTTCTTGCTGCAGGCGATACTTCCGACGGAGAGTGCGATCAAGAGCAGGACCAGTTTTTTTGCATTTTCTGACTTCATAAACCCCCAGACTTTCCTTGACTTGGAATTTGTTTGACCTAGTTTCCCCTAGCATGGGGGTTGGGATCCTACAACGAATTCTTGGATCTTTCTTTATCATCTGGATCATCATGACCCTCTCCTTCTTTCTCATGCGGCTGGCTCCGGGCGGGCCATTCGATCAGGAAAGGAGCCTTCCGGAAGATGTGAAGAGAAATATTGAGGCGAAGTACCATCTCGATGAACCGCTGACGAAGCAGTATGTCCGTTATGTTCAGGGGATTCTCCTTCACGGCGACTTCGGGCCTTCCTTTAAATATGCCGATCGGAGCGTCAATGATTTCATCAAGGAGGGACTGCCGATTACACTCCAGCTTGGGTTTTATGCCCTTCTGGTGGCACTCGGGATCGGTCTTTCTCTTGGGATCGCTGCCTCTCTTCATCACAATACCCGTTGGGATTATCTGGCGATGGGGATCTCCATTATTGGGATCTCCATCCCGAATTTTGTGATCGGTCCGCTCCTCCAACTCCTCTTTGGATTGGAATTACGGTGGCTTCCGGTCGCCGGTTGGGAGGGATGGAAGAGCCAGATCCTCCCCTCTGTGACGTTAGGGATTATCTATGCCGCCTCGATTGCCCGGCTGACCCGCGGCGGGATGCTCGAGGTCATTGGCCAGGATTACATACGGACCGCGATTGCCAAAGGACTTCCAAGACGCCTTGTCGTTTTTCGTCATATGATTCGTGGTGGTCTCTTGCCGGTTGTCTCTTATCTCGGACCGGCGATTGCCTTTCTCTTTTCAGGTTCTCTCGTCGTTGAGAAGATTTTCAATATTCCCGGATTAGGACGGCATTTTGTTCAAAGTGCCATTAACCGGGATTATACGGTCACTCTGGGACTTGTGATTTTTTTCAGCGGGTTGATTCTTCTCTGCAACATGGTTGTGGATGTTTTGTATCTGATCATCGATCCGAGGTTGAGGAGATGATGGAATTGGAGCAGGGCACCAGTCTCTGGCAGGACGCCTGGCATCGCCTCTCAAGAAACAGGATGGCGGTCGCGAGTCTTTGTCTCATTTCGCTCTTCACCGGCCTTGCGCTACTCTCTCCCTGGATTGCCCCCTATCGATTTGATGAGATCAATTTTGAAGATATAGGACAATCTCCGACACTTCTCCACTGGTTTGGAACGGATGATCTGGGACGCGATCTTTTTACACGAGTTCTCCATGGACTTCGGATCTCGATGGCGGTCGGTTTCGTCGCAACCCTTGTTAGTTTAGTGATGGGTGTCCTTTGGGGATCGATTGCCGGTTTCACCGGTGGAAAAACCGATTCGATCATGATGCGGTTTGTCGATGTGATGTACAGTCTCCCCTACATGTTTTTTGTCATCATCCTCATGATGATTTTTGGCAGAAACATTGTTCTCCTCTTCGTTGCCCTGGGGGCGGTTTCATGGCTCACGATGGCGAGGATTGTACGCGGACAGGTCTTGTCGCTCAAACAAAAGGAATTTATCGAGGCGGCGCGGTCGATCGGTGTCAAGAAGAGAGATATCATCTTAAGACATCTGATCCCGAATGCCCTGGGGCCGGTCATTGTTTACACCACGCTCACGATTCCTCGCGTGATCCTCGAAGAGGCCTTTTTGAGTTTTTTAGGGCTTGGTGTTCAGGCACCGATGGCGAGTTTGGGATCGCTCACTTACGATGGGGCTCAGGCGATGGAACTCTACTCCTGGCAGATCATTTTTCCAAGCCTCGTATTGGCCGCGTTGCTATTTTCTCTGAATTATTTAGGGGACGGGCTCCGGGATGCGCTTGATCCAAGATTAAAGAGAGAATGAAACGGGAGAGGGGTCGGGGGTGAGGGGAAAAAAGCGATGTCTCTATTAAAAGTCACCGATCTTCAAACCGATTTCCGAATTCGCGGCGGTTTCATTCGTGCGGTCGATGGTGTTTCATTTTCAATCGAGGCGGGGGAGACACTTGGCATTGTTGGTGAGAGTGGCAGTGGAAAAAGTGTGACCTCTCTTTCTCTTCTGGGGCTCATCCCACAGCCCCCCGGTCGAATTACAGGAGGAACTGCCTATTTTGAAGGGAAGGATCTGCTTCAGCTTCCCGAAGAGGATCTTCGCAAGATCCGCGGCAACAAGATCGCCATGATCTTTCAGGACCCGATGACCTCTCTCAATCCTTTTCTGACCGTCGGCCGACAACTGACCGAGGTTTTGGAGATCCACCAAAACAAAGGTCACCGGGAGGCCCGCCGGCTCGCGATTGAAATGTTGGACCAGGTTGGAATTTCGGATGCCACAAGGCGGATCGATGCCTATCCCCACCAGTTAAGCGGTGGAATGCGTCAGCGTGTGATGATTGCGATCGCCCTGCTCTGTCGTCCTTCGCTTCTTATAGCGGATGAGCCAACCACCGCCCTGGACGTAACGATTCAGGCCCAGATCCTTGATCTCCTCCGAAAAATCCAGAGCGAGATGGGGATGGCGCTCATCCTCATTACGCACAACTTGGGCGTTGTGACGGGGATCTGCGATCGGGTTTTGGTTATGTACGCCGGGCATGTGGTTGAGGAAAGCCCTATGGGGTCGTTGTTCCAACACCCAAGACACCCGTATACCCGGGCCCTGCTCCGTTCTGTTCCTCGTTTGGATGAGGGGAAATCAGGGCGGTTGGAGGCGATTCGTGATCAGCCGCCCGATCTCTCCCGCTTGCCGGTTGGCTGTCGTTTTCATCCACGGTGTGATTTTGCCGTGGAGCGATGTTCTATCGAAGAGCCAACCCTTGATATTGTTACGGCAGGTCATCGATCGGCCTGCTGGAAGGCGGGAGAGGTATGAGCGAAATCCCTCTTCTTCTCCTTCAGGATCTCAAGGTGCATTTTCCGGTCAGCCGCGGTTTTTTTCTTAAATATCGGAAGGCGGTCGTCAAGGCGGTTGATGGAGTCAATCTTTCTGTCAGAAAAGGTGAGACCCTCGGAATTGTCGGTGAGAGCGGCTGTGGTAAGTCAACGCTGGCCCGGGCGATTTTGCAACTGATCAGGCCGACGACCGGTTCCGCCAATTTTGAAGGGTTCAATCTGGTCCAGCTTTCTCCGCGACAACTTCAGAAGAGGCGTCGTGACCTGCAGATGATCTTTCAGGATCCCTATGCCTCACTTGATCCACGCATGACCGTTGAAGAGATCGTTGCCGAGCCGCTTAAGACCTTTCGAATTGCCCGCGGAAAAAAATTGCGCGAAGAGGTTCGGGAGATCCTCGAAAAAGTGGGGTTGGATCCCAAATTCATGCGTCGTTATCCTCATGAATTCAGCGGTGGGCAGCGCCAACGGATCGGGATCGCCCGTGCCCTGGCCTTGAGGCCGAAATTGATCGTTGCGGATGAACCGGTTTCCGCCCTGGATGTCTCGATTCAGGCCCAAATATTAAACCTGCTCCTTGATCTGAAAGGGAAATTTCAGCTGACGTATATTTTCATTGCCCATGACCTGGCCGTGGTGCGTCATGTCAGCGACCGGATTGCTGTCATGTACCTTGGTAAAATTGTTGAGATCGGTTCCTCACAGCAGATCTGTGAAGAGCCCAAACATCCCTACACCCAGTCACTTCTTTCCGCCTCGCCGATTCCCGATCCTGTGGCTGACAAGATCCGGCAGGAGAAAAGAATAATCCTCAAAGGTGATCTGCCGAGCCCCTTGAATCCTCCGAGTGGGTGCGCCTTCCATACCCGCTGTCCTTTTGCCTGGGAAGATTGCAAGAAGGTTGAACCGCCCCTCAAAGAATATGAGTCAGGCCATCAGACCGCTTGTCACTTGATGGAAGAAGAAAATTTGAGACGGTTAACTGAGGCCTCTAAAACCTGTAGAGGGCGTTAACAAACAGAAAGGTGACATCCCACGTTGTGTCCGAAAAATCGGTCAGGATATGCACCCCCAAATCGGGCCCTATGAAGAGTTGATTGGGCAAAACCTCGTAACGACACCCAAGGTTCGGTAGCAGGATATCAAAACCACCCGCCCCATTGGTATTAATGATCGCCCCGAGCCCCATGCCGGCATAAGGCACAAGACGGGGCTGCTGTTGGATATCCAGGTGATATCTCCCAACCGCATCGAAGGCAAAAGTGGTTGCCCCATGGAAGACGATATCAAAATCAAACCCGGCCGAGATGTTATTCGTAACGAAATATTCCGTATCCAATCGGAGATCCAGAGCGGGATTATTAAACGTTATTCCGATGCCAGAGCCAGCCTGAAATTCGCCCTGTCGGTCCGAGGCGTATTTTTGTGATGAGGTAATTTTCTTCTTGCTCGAAGAGCCCTTCTTTGAATGAGGACCCGATTTCGACAAGGCAAGAGGGGCAACAAAGAATGTAAGGGCGATTACGACAAATAGAATATTGATATTTTTCTTCATGAGTTGCCCAGTAACAATCGGACCCAAAGAAGTCAATTTAATCCCTAATCAAACCTCAAGATCGGCCACCCTTTTTGCTCTGCTATCTTTCGCAGCTCTTTTTTTGGATTCACCACGTGGGGATAGCCAACATTTTCAAACAGTGGAAGGTCGGTCAGGTCATTGGAATAAAAATAACAGGTGGAGAGCGGAACCCCGTATTTTTGTGACGCCTCGCGGGCATAATGCAACTTTCCCTCTCCATAACTGAGCGGCATTTTGAGGTCGTTGATCAGGGTGCCATCGACCACCTTGGGACCGGAGGCGTAATAGTCGTCCGTTTTTAAAAACGCCTGAAGTGAATGAATCGTCATGTAAGGACCGGAGGTGAGAAGTATGATCCGATCGCCCCTTTGTCGATGGTGTTGAACCTTGGCAACCGCCTCAGCATGAAGTCGTCTTTTCATGTCTTTTTCAAAACATTCCGTGCCGATCTCCAGGGCGTGTGTGAGTTTCATCCCGGCCATATCGGCAATCGCAATTTTGTAAATCTTGTGGACATCCTGCCGGGCAAACAGGTCGGCAAGTTTGTAGTAGACCGCCTGGAGGACCCTCCTCTTTTTTAAGATTCCATGGCGGACGAGCCGTAGACTCGTGTAGTAACCGGAGTTACCACGCCAGAGGGTGTCATCGACATCAAAGAAGGCAACGGTTGGCATGGGCCTTGTTATTTATCCTTGTCTTTGGAGAAGGCAACCTCTAAGAACCGATGCGAATTATGGGGAGCTTCAAATCGGCTGAGATCGTGTCAACCAAAGAGGGAAGACAATACCACATTGGGCTAAAACCGGGTGAACTCGCCCCTTACGTCCTTTTGTGTGGGGATCCCGCCAGGGTTCGTAAAGTGGCCGACCACTTCGATCAAGCGAGTGATCCGATTGTGCACCGTGAGTATGTGACGGTGACCGGAAAATATAAGGGATTCCCCCTTTCCGTCATGGCGACAGGGATGGGACCGGACAATACGGAGATCGCCCTGGTTGAAATGAATCAGATTGTCAAAAATCCAACCTTCCTGCGTATCGGAACCTGTGGCGGATTGCAGAAGGGAATGGAGCTCGGCGATCTCGTGATCTCCAGTGGGGCGGTGCGTCTCGAGAATACTTCCACCTATTTTGTGCATGAGGGATATCCGGCTGTTGCGCATCATGAGGTGGTTTTGGCGTTGCTTGAGGCGGTGCAGAAGAAAGGATTTCGTTATCACGTTGGACTTACAGCCACGGCACCCGGTTTTTACGGGGCCCAGTCTCGGGATGTCCCTGGCTTCCCTCCCAGGAACAAGGAGCTGCCTCAGCAGCTGGAGAGAATGAATGTGATCAATTTTGAGATGGAGACTTCGACGCTGTTGATCCTGTCACAACTCGTCGGGGTCCGGGCTGGAACGGTTTGTACCATGCTGGCCAACCGCCATCTCAATCAGTTTATTGATGAAGAAAATCTGAAAAAGGCGGAAGCCACGTGCATTGAGACGGGACTGGAGGCGATGGCGATCCTTCATCAGATGGATCGAAAAAAGGGGAATCAGAAGTACTGGCTTCCTTCGATGGGAATCAAGTAACTTTATGGAACGTTTTATAGGGATCTTCGGTATTATCGTTCTGCTCGGCATTGCCTTCCTGATGTCGAACAATAAATTCAAGATCAACTTGTGGACGGTTCTGGGTGGATTAACACTCCAGATTGTCATTGGATTTCTGTTGCTCCGATGGGAGACGGGTGTTTATGCGATTGAGTTTTTAACGGCAAAGATTACTACCTTTTTGAAATTGAGCTCTTATGGGTCCCAGTTTCTATTTGGAAAACTCGCGGATCCAGCCTATTTTGACCATTTCGGATTTCAATTCGCCTTTATTCTGCTTCCGACGATCATCTTCTTTTCGGCATTCACCGCCTTTCTCTACCACATTGGTGTTTTACAGCGGGTCGTTCAACTCTTTGCCTGGATCATGAATCGTCTCATGCGGACCTCCGGTGCCGAATCCCTCTCTTGTGCTGCCAACATGATTTTGTCTCAGACGGAGGCCCCTCTTCTGATCCGTCCCTTTTTGAATAAGATGACCCCCTCCGAGCTTTGTGCCGTGATGGTCGGGGGATTCGGAACGATTGCCGGGAGTGTGATGGCCGCCTATATCCAGATGGGGGTCCCAGGGGTCCAAATCATCATTGCCAGTGCGATGGCGGTTCCTGCCTCACTCATGATTGCCAAAATTATCTACCCTGAAACAGAGGTCTCAGAGACTGCAAATTCGGTCAAAATGCCCAAGATCAGGATGGGACACAATCTGCTGGACTCGATCGCCCATGGGATCAGCGATGGTCTCCATTTGGCCTTGAACGTTGCTGCGATGTTAATTGCCTTTATTGCGTTGATTGCCTTTCTCGATCTTCTCCTGGGATTTTTTGACCGCGTTATTGACGGAGGTTGGCTCAGTGGAGAAGCACTCGTGGGTGGGGAGTTTGCGGGAGTTGTCCCCGGGAGTCTGAAAAATCTTCTTGGGACCGTTCTGGCCCCGCTTACCTATGTGATGGGGATTCCCAAGGCGGATATCCATGCAGTCGGGCATCTTTTGGGGCTCAAAATCGCCTCGAATGAATTTATTGCCTATGCGGAACTTGCTCCGCTGATTAAACAAGGACTGATCTCGGAGAAGGCTGGTCTCATGGCGACCTATATGCTGTGCGGGTTTGCCAATTTTTCTTCTATTGGGATCCAGATTGGTGGTCTGGGAGTCCTGGCACCCGAGCGTCGCTCCGATCTGGCCCGCCTTGCCTTCCGTGCCATGCTGGGTGGTGCGATCGTGAGTTGTTTGACGGCAACGATCGCGGGTCTATTGATGCCCGGTTAGGGCTTCCAATAAAATCTGGAAACAGTAAAGGCGATCGCGGATTTCAAAAGATCCCCTATAAGAAAGGGGTAAAGTCCCATCTGGAGTGTTTGAGGCCATGAGGCGCCTGTAACAACTTTTAACCAGAGGAGCCCCGGAATGAAGATGATCGAGTGGGCGAAGAGAAAAAGGAGAAGCTGTCTCCATCCGGAGGCCGGCTTAAAAAATCCGAGCAATCCCGCGGCAAGAATAAATCCAAGAAGATAACCCCCGGTCGGTCCGAATAGGTAGTTTAGGCCGGAACTCCCATTCGCAAATAGTGGGAAACCGGCAACCCCTAGTAGAAGATACCATCCCGCCATCTGGAGCGAATAAAAACGGTGTAGATAAGAGGCGCCGATTAACAAAAAAAGTGTCTGGAAGGTCATTGGGACCGGATTACCCGGTAAAAAGACCTTCAGTTGGGCCCCGATTCCAACAGTCAAGGCAAAGCCAAAGGCGAGCAGGGAGTTCCAAAAAACCTTGGAGCGAATAGAAGACAGGCGGATCGACGCACTGGACATATCCCCCCTTATCTCTCGGTTTGCAAGGAAGTCAATCTGATGATAGGGATCACGTCACATCGCCATGAAAAAATCAAAATTGCTTCTTATTTTGCTCGGCCTTTGCATGGTCGTTGGCCCTTATCTGTTTTATCTTGATTACAAAATTCGGACGAAGTTTGAGGCGCGACGCTGGAACCTCCCATCCCGCGTCTATTCGGATGCCTTCTATCTCTTTCCGGGTCAAAGGATCTCACCGCAAAGGTTGGAGGCCAAGCTCAAGAGGCTTTCCTACAAGAGGATCTCCGGGGCAGTGAAGGGGGTCGGTGAGTACTCCCGCAATGGATCGGAGCTCACCCTGTTTTTACACAATTTTGCCTACCCTGCCGAGGAGTTTATTGGATTTCCGGTACGGCTCTCCTTTGGCAATGAAAGCCTGAGGTCGATCGAGAATCTCGGCACGGACGAAAACCTGAAGACGCTCCGCCTGGAACCGGAGCTGGTCGCCTCGATCTTTGACGAAAAAATGGAGGATCGGACGATCATTTCGCTTGCGGAGATTCCGGAAGAGCTCATCAATGCTGCTATTGCGATTGAGGATGAGCGTTTTTACAGCCATCACGGAGTTGACCCGCTCGCTATTTTACGCGCATTTCTGACCGATCTTCTTCATCTGAAACTGGTTCAGGGTGGGAGTACGATCACTCAGCAGCTTGTCAAAAATTACTTTTTGACCTCGCAGAAATCACTGAATCGAAAGATTAATGAGGCGTTCATGGCGGTCCTGCTGGAGGCCCGTTATTCCAAGGAGGAGATCCTTGAGGCGTACTTTAACGAGATCTATTTTGGCCAGAAGGGGCCTGTCTCTGTGGCGGGTGTTGAGGCTGCCTCCTATCTCTACTTTTCAAAAGGGGCGAGTCAATTGACACTGGCGGAATCGGCTCTACTGGCCGGGCTTATCCGATCTCCAGGAAAATATTCCCCGCTCATCAATCTCCCCCAGGCTTATGATCGTCGTAATTTTGTTTTGAAAGAGATGCTGGATCAAGAGAAGATTACGGAGAAGGAGTATCAGAGTGCCCGACAGGAGGAGATTCATCCCGCCCCTCCTTCCAAAAAACCGCTTGGGGCCCCTCACTTTGTCGATTTTTTGAGAGCCCAACTCAAAGAGACCTACGGGGATATCCTTGAATCGGAGGGGTTGAAAATTTTTACGACATTAGATGCCGAGGCCCAGGATGAGGCAGAAAAGGTGATCCAGATCCGTCTTGAGGAATATGAGAAGAGCCGTCCTCCCGTCAAAAAAATGAAGGAGGAAGGGAGGAGTCTTGAGGGATGTCTTGTGTCGGTACAGCCACAAACAGGCTATATTCGGGCTTACGTCGGTGGACGGGATTATCAAACGAGTCAGTTTGATCGTGTCTCGATGGCTCATCGTCAACCGGGCTCTGCCTTCAAGCCTTTCATCTATCTGACGGCACTGGCAACAAAGAATTGGAACTGGGCCTCGTTGATTTCCGATCGATCCTTTACCATTGAGACTCCTGAGGGACCCTGGAGCCCTCAAAATTATGATGAGGAGGAGCATGGGGAGGTCTCTCTCCGAGAGGCTCTGGAGAAGAGCTACAACATTGCTACCTCTCGTCTTGCTATGGAGGCCGGCCTTGAGGAGGTTGTGACGATTGCTAAAAAGGCGGGGATTGAAAGCCCTCTTGAGCCTTATCCCTCGATTGCGCTGGGCGCCTTTGAGGTGACGCCGCTTGAACTGGTCCATGCCTACACCCTCTTTCCGAATAACGGCATTCGCTCGGAATTGATTCCTTTTTTAAGTGTTGTGACGCGTGATGGAAAGGTGCTTGAGAAAAAGAGTTTCAAGATGAATCGGGTCGTCTCCCATGATTTGGCCTATCTGCTGAATAGCGGGATGAAGGGTGTCGTTGAGCGAGGAACTGCGGCCTCGGCCCGTCTCCTCGGGCTTCGGGGACTAGCGGCGGGCAAGACAGGTACGACCTCGGATTATCGTGACAGCTGGTTTGTCGGTTATACGCCGGAACTTCTCACACTGACCTGGGTCGGTTATGATGACAACAGCCCTTCGGGCCTGAGTGGGGCGTCCGGGGGTCTGCCGGTCTGGGTTGACTTCATGAGAAACCGGCCAAGTTTTGCACGTGATTTTCTTGCGACGGAGAACGTCTTCCTGCTAGAGATCGACCGGAAAACCGGAAGGCGTTTCCGGCCTGGTTGCACGGAAAAATTTGAGGAGGTTTTTCTTTTGGGAACGGAGCCCGAGGAGAAATGTCGTTGATAAAAATATCTCTTCTGTTTTTTTTAGGGCTTCTCCTCGTTGTGGGCTGTGCGACAGGTCCCAGGCGTCCCCGCGGCTCTCGTTTGCCGCCAGTCGTCTCGGCCTCCCCCAGGAGTCCTGAGCGAGAGGCATCGAACGTCTACATTGAAACCGGTAAAAATTTTCTGGAGGATGGCCATTACAGTCGTGCGATCGACAGTTTTCAGGAGGCGATTAATGTGGACCCCTCCAACGGAGTTGGCTTCTACTACATGGCCTGGATCAAATACAAAATGGGGGAATATGATCAGGTCGAAAATTATCTCTCGCGTGCCGAAGATCTCCTCGGGGGAGATAAGGCATGGAAGGATAGATTGGAAGAGCTTCGATCGGAGATCAGTCCCCCCTCCTTGTAAACAATGCCTCGTTATCAGGTTTTAGATCACACAGCGGATATTCGGCTTCGCATCTTTGCGCGGACCAGGCGAGAACTCTTTCAAAATGGTGTTTGGGCCGTGATGAATACGATTACCGATGCGAGGCAGATTCAAAAAAAGCAATCAAGACAACTGGTGGTGAGGGGTGAGACTCTTGAAGAGCTGTTTCTTCGTCTGCTCAAAGAGGTGCTTTATCTTTTTGACACCCGTCACTTTTTAATTCGATCCCTTGAGGTGAAAGAGAACCGTGATACCCTCTTGCGGGGGGTCGTTTGGGGTGAGCCTTTAAAAGGTCATTGTTTAAAAACGGAGATCAAGGCGGTGACGTATCATCGATTGAGCATTAAAAAGGTGAGGGGGAGGTGGGTCGCGGAGGTGGTGATCGATGTTTAGGCCTCCCCGCACCCGCAGAAAAAACCGAGGCAACAGGTCCCCTCTCCCGCCGTGGGGAGAGGGCCAAATATCAACTCAACCAGGTGTCATTACGTTCTCCTTGAGCCCTCTCCCTTTGACGGGAGAGGGAAGCGGTCACAGGGATGGCCATGAAGGGTGAGGGAGGGTGTTAGAAAAACTCAACAATTTTACCTACCGAATTCCCCGTCATGGCAAGATGCGGGTTGACGGGATCATCTTTGCCTCTGAGGTCCTGATGCCGACGATTGCGGAGGAGCAGGCCCTTCAGCAGGTGATCAATGTTGCAACACTCCCCGGGATTGTGACGGCCTCGTATGCGATGCCGGATATCCATTGGGGTTATGGTTTCCCGATTGGTGGGGTTGCTGCCTTTGATCTTGAGGAAGGGGTCGTGAGCCCCGGCGGTGTCGGTTATGATATCAATTGCGGTGTTCGACTCCTTCGAACCGACATCGACAAAAAAGAGGTTCAACCGCGATTAAGGCAGTTGGTTGAGATCCTCTATCGGAATATCCCGTCCGGTGTCGGCGCCCATCGCGACGACCTCACGCTGAATCAAAAAGAGGTGAGGGAGATTCTGGAGAAGGGGGCACGGTGGGGTGTGGAGCGCGGATACGGTTGGAATGAGGATCTGGAGCGGATTGAGTCTCAAGGCTCTATTCTGGGCGCTGATCCAGCGGAAGTCTCTCCCAGGGCGATCGAAAGGGGTAAAAATCAGGCGGGGACGGTCGGGTCAGGGAACCATTTTGTCGAGGTGGAATATGTCGACGAGATCTACGATGCCCAAAAAGCCGGTGTGTTTGGGCTTTTCAAGGATCAGATCGTGGTTCATCTCCACTCAGGGTCACGCGGGTTGGGATATCAGGTTTGCGATGATTATCTGGAATTGATGCTCAAGACGTCGCAGAAGTACGGGATTGAATTGGTTGATCGCCAGCTCTGTTGTGCCCCACTCAGATCACCGGAGGCAAAACGTTACCTCGCCGCGATGTCATCGGCCGCCAATTTTGCCTTTTGTAACCGTCAGGTGATGGCGCACTTTGTTCGAGAGTCCTTTGAGAAATTTTTTAACCGCTCCGCCGAAGATTTGGGGATGCAAGTTGTCTATGATATCGCCCATAACATCGCCAAATTTGAGGAGCATGAGGTCGACGGCAAAAAAAGAAGGTTGTGTGTCCATCGCAAGGGGGCGACGCGGGCGTTTCCACCGGGTCATCCCGATCTCCCTGAAATTTACAGGGAGGTTGGTCAGCCGGTCCTGATTCCGGGGGATATGGGACGTTACTCCTTTGTTTGTGCTGGAACCGAGACCGCCTTTCGTCAAACCTTCGGGAGTTCCTGTCACGGGGCAGGGCGGCAGATGAGTCGCATGAAGGCGAAGAAGGCGGCGCGAGGAAGAAGGATTTATGAAGAGCTCGAGGCGAAAGGGATTATTGTACGTTCGGCAACACTCGATGGTGTTTTAGAGGAGATACCAGAGGCCTATAAGGATGTCGCCAATGTTGTTGACGTTATTGATGGGGCCGGCCTCGCCACAAAGGTAGCGAAGCTCCGGCCGATCGGTCCTCATCCACAACGAAATTCCACCTAACAGGATGTTGACAAAGGCCCATCTACTTCGGGCTTCGACTGAGCTCAGCCGAAGTCTTGGCTGCTTCGGTCGCTCCTCGACGTACCGGCAAGTACGCCTGCGTCGCGCCTCAGCAGCCTGCCTCATATCTTGGACCTTTCTCAACATCCTTTCAAACCTCTTTGTCAACAGACTGCTAAATCACTTTCTGGGACTTCCTTTCGTTGGAGGACACCTAGGTGTCCTGAATCGTGAATTTTGATGCTTGGGGCTGTTGCGTCACCCATAAACCCTCCTTGGTTAGGGGCTTACCTAGTGACCTCCCCTAGGAATCAGACAGGATCTGCCCGATTGCTGTTCTTAAAACAGTTTCGGTCAGCGTGGTGGACCGAGTTGCGTGGTCTGTCAGTTTCCCCTACGTGGACCTGGCGTCCCCGGCTCTTGTGGGGAGCCTGATTCGGGACGGCATTCAACCCCTCGCCAGCCAATTTCGGCCACCGTCCCTTCGGGACAACCCCGGTTACGGCAACAGGGGTGTAGGGAGTCGGTGACACAGTCGATCTGTCGGCAGAGTGCCGAGTCACTACGAAACGAATCCCCCTCTCCTGACTTGGAGAGTTTACAATCAGGGTTGTCGGGATCGGGGGTCATACGGGAGCCACACCCCTTTTCTATTCTTAGTCGATCTCCCGTTGCCCCAGCCTGTGCACAGGCCTGTAGAGCCTGAGATGCAGCAGCCAACTTTGGACCGATTGGACCGGAATCATCAGGCAGTGGAGAAGCGACCGGATTCAAGGCAGGGTTGATCGGATCCCCCTTCGGGGTTGTCCTATCCAATTCTTCCTGCCCCATCCCAAGGCACCGAAACACGGCGTTATTCAAGATATCTTCACCGGCACATTGGTCGGGGCAATCAGGGCAGGGTTGTTGCAGTGGGGATTGGGAACGGGCCATCTGTTCATGATCCTGAAATATCCAACATCCTGTTGAATCACATTCGCATGAATAGGTCTTTGGGGGGCAACCAGGAACGTTTGTTATAACACTAAATCCACCATTAGTTGCCGCCGCATGGTACCCCTCATGGGCCCAAGTCATTTCCTCATAGATGTAATTTCCAAAAAATTCGAGTGTGTGTGTAGAGGGATCGTATTGTGCGTTGGTGTCAGGGTTAGGATTGGGGTCATGGGTCGACTGTGTAGATGCCTCTCTCTCCGCGGCCTTTATTGCTGTATTGATCGCTCCCGGTGTACATTGAGGAGAGCTCCCTCCAAGCAGGCGTTGGCACTGCTGTCTCAGCATTTCTTTGTTATTACGCAATCTTTCCATACCTGCCTTGCGAGCTGCTTCGCAGGCTGGAGGATTGGCAGCATTTTTACAGGCGTCCTTAATTTCCTCTTCTTCTGATTCCGGTTCCGGCTCTGCCTCTCCCCCCGCTCCCCCTCCCTCTCCATCGAGGACGGCACAGCCAGGATTCATAAAGATCTCTGACTCACCAAAAAGTCTCTCTTCCAATATCCCACTCTTTGCACAGGAGAGCTGATTTTTATTCTGAACCGTCCTGGAGACGGCGGGGGCGATCTGGCCAAACATCTGTCTTGCGGAGCAGTACCCTGTAGGCGCCAATTTTTCCATGGCCTCTGCCAGATCACGGGAGTTTGTCATGCAGTCAAACGGTACCGCTACAAGGTCCGTGTTTACGGCCTTACTCCTTTTCATCAAAAAACCTTCTCGACCACCAAGCGGTTCGCGTGACGTTTTTTTCTCCTCCTCTATGGCAGGACAGGCCTTGGAGGCGCCGGTACAAAAATAACCGTTATGGATCATCTCATAGCAACGGCATTCCCCCGAGGTTATGCGATCATCATCTCCCAACGCCTCAACCATCATAGAGAGTGGTTTGATACAGCCTTTCTTCTTGAAAACCTTTCCCTTTGGTTCGGAGTCGCATTGATCCTGGAATTGAAACAGGTTTCCAATATGATCACTGCACCAGAGCCCAACGTCCTTATTACCATAATTGGTAATTGCCTCTTTAAGGGCCTCCTTCTTTCTTTTAAATGTCTCCCGAAGCGGTGTCTTCTTCTGGTCAGGAAACATGTCGTTCAAAAGGATCGCTACATTCGCCATACAGGCAAGTCCCTGCGGGCAGTTTCCTTTTTCAGTGAGGGCCTCCATGTATTCCTGCATTCCCTTTGAGAGCATGACAATTTCGGTTTGGGATAGGCAGCGAAGCCCCATCGCAAGGCGGATCGTCGTCGACATCGCCTTCAGATTCTCATCAGACAAGTAAGATTCACAAAGTTTCTCCAACAGGTTCTCACCTTGGATATCAATTGAACAACGGGAATCCGAGACGAGAGATGGGACCGGATCTAGAGAAAGATCCTTAAGTTTATTCTTCAGTTCATTTTTCCAGCAACTGTTGGCTTCCAAATGGAGTTTTTTTAATTTTTTAAAACTTTTCCCTTCAACCGGCGAGACCGAAAAGAGAAGGAAAATCACGCTGACAGAGGAGAAGAGAATTGCTCTGAATCGATTCACTTGGAATTAAGTTTAACAAATTGGCAGGGGGCTGAAAAGCAAGAATTATCGGATTTCGTACCCCCGTCAGGGTACGCAAAATATAATTCCACGGGGCAACTTTTGACGTAAAGAAACGACACAACAATAAGAAAACCTAAGGAACAGGATGATAAACAAATTTTTTGCTTTCTGTGTATTTTCAGTTTTGATCGCCGCAAACTTGTCTTGGGGTGATGAAGGGGTGCGTAGAACCGATCCCGATCCCGGCCGCATCTTCTGGGGCCCAACGGCCCTTCATAAGGAAACAGGGGATTCATCTATCACCAATTTTGATCTTTTCGTCTGGAACTTTGATCAGACTTTTAATGAAAACTTAACAGTTGGTTTTCGAACCGTTACGCCGATTGGCATTGCAGTTGGTGGACTCACGCTAAAACCATCTGCCCATCTGAGTGACAAATTTCATCTGGGAATCTGGCTAGAGGGAGGGTTTATTGCGACCCTCGTTTTTACGGATGACAATTTTGGTGCTTATTACTTGGGTGGAGGGCCGATTTTTACCTTTGGAGACAAGGAACGGGCATTTAATGTTTCCTTTGTTTCCTACCGATTCGGCAACAGTCGTGGGGGGGATTACATCCTGATGCCAAATATCGGCGGAAGCATTCAAGTGAGCGATCGTGTTAAACTGAATGGTGAACTGATTCATTTTGCCCGTCATGACAATGCTGGAAGGAACTGGGCCTTTCTTTATGGCATCCGGATCTTTGGTGAAAAAATATACGGCGATATCGGTTTCGTAATGCCTTTTACGGAAGGGGGAGTGCGGTTTTATCGCGTGATGCCGCTCGGGTTTCCGCTGCTCTCATTGGGTTTCAGTTGGTAAGGGATTCTGATGAGTTTCTCGCCCGGTTAATCATAGAACGACAACGGCTTATTTTTTATGTAAATGTAATGTAAACTTTATATAATTTTATGTCAGCAATCAGGGATATCTGGCAAAGAGGAGGGGGTTAAGAGGCTTCCATTAAAGGGCTCCTGCATGAAAGGGGGGTGAATTCTCGATAATCCTGTAATAGCCTCTTTTGAAACTCTCTCTGCCTTGAAAGAGGGAGAGACCCAAGAGGAAATCAACCCCTCCTTGTTCTCCCGCCGTAATCCCTACCCCTGTTCTCAAGGCGATACCCCAGTCACTGTTTTGATACCGAACGACATCCAATTCCCCTGCAAGACGTCCGAGAAAAGCGGTCTCGCTTTTTTTGGAGGTCTTATCGTTTAAGGTTACGGTCGTATCGGTCTGCATCAGGCCAATACCAAAACTAAAGTAAGAATCGAGGAGGTGCCATTGTCCCTCACGAAATGAGAGACCTTGCCATGCGAGGCGGCGCCACTGGAGAAGACCTAAGGTAAACTTCGCCTCTCTGTGAACGCCCAATCGATCGATCTCGACATCATCAAGATTGATGTCAGGGCTTTCCAGATCGACTTTAATTTTTTGATTTCTACCCGTCTTGGCCTCGTAGGGCCCGTTAATCTCTTTATCCGCCTCTCGTTGGGCCTCCTTTTCGAATTGCTCTATGGTCTGGTCCGTCTCTTCTTGTGCCTCGTCCTCGAGGAGATCAATCGCCTCATCAAGGCCGACATCATCCGGGCTAATATTATCTGTGGTGGTCCCTTGCAGGAGGGTAAAGTGAAACTCTCCTTGAATACCAATGGGGTCTGTAAAAATCGACCTCTCACGTCTATCTTTTTGTCCGACACCTAGGGCGATATCGAAACCTTTCATCTTTGAAACATCATTGGGATAAGCCCCTTCAAACTTGGCGGGGTTATGCAAGACGAACCGGGACCATCCATAAACAGGTCCACCACCCCAATATTTTATTTGAGGCGAGAAATCAGCATTGTCAGGATCGAACAATCGGGCCAGGTTTCCCATTCCTGCCTTAAGGTAGCTCTCTCTTTCCTTAGAGGTCAGCTCTCCTGGGGAAGAGAGCTGGCTAAAGTAGGTATCCTTGATGATCTGAACCTGGTCGTGCGTCAAACCGGCCCGTTTGAGGTTTTCATATTCAACCCCATCCAGAAGTTGGTCATCCTTATAGGCGTTTATGATAAGCCCGCGGATCTTGTAATAGTCCGGCTCTATAGACGGCTGGTTACGGACAAGACTGTCTACCGGAGGTGCCATCAACAGACCATTCGACTCCCCTTAAGTGGGAGTTGCTATGTTTCCCCTAACGATTAGCCGGATCCGAGCACTCCTGCAGCGCGTCACTGTGGTAATAAGTCATGAGAGAGGACTCAATAGGGCCAAGGGAAGCGGGGCTCCCTGGCCAATAACGATCAAGAATCTCCTGTCTTAGCTGAAGGGCCTGCATTGGATCTGTAATGTTTGCATAAAGAAGGAGAGATTGGGTCAAAACGATTGCCTTGTCGTTTTGGGGCCTCCAGCAGTCCCAAGGGCCGTTACAGTCGTAGTCCTCCAAATCGTCCGAGCCAATGTGGACCGGTTCAAAGCCAAAGTAATTGGCGGAGACAAACTCCTGGCAGACGTCCCCCTCATGTCTTCTGCAGTGGGCCCCGACGGCATCAGCCCCCAGATGGACGACTGATTCCATTCGGAGCTGCCCCATCGCGATCAGCGGTCCCCGTCCACCCGCCAGAAGGGGCCAAATATCCTCTGAAAGATACCGGAGCCCATTTTTATAATGGGCGACGCCTCGATTGAATGCACTGTGGGCACCCTCCTGATCGCCAAATCTTTCCAGATAGTCGGCCTCCCGAAACAGTGCGGTCGCCTCTCTCAAATCGCGGGCGATGTCTCTCCAGACCAACAGGAGATCCGCCAAAACCTCCTTATTGTGGTAATTGTCAGAATCACCATTCGGGAAGAGAACGTCCTTCATTCGTGGGTAGGTAGCAAGTGTCCGATTTTTTTTGAGCCATTGGACCACCGTAGGCAATTGATTTTGATCCAGGGCCTTTTTGATCCCCTCAATCCCACCCACGAGTTCGGCAAGGGCTGCCTCCTCTTCCAGAATTTGAGGGTTGCGCGCCAGTTCACTTTTCAATCGACTAATCTCGGCGAGATGATGCTCCATACTGGCCTTAATTCTCGCGCGGGTTTCAGCGGAGGTATCGGGACGCACAACTCCCGTGTTTGGATCAAGGGCAACGCTGCCGAGAAGGTTTCTTTTATCAACAAAACCGGCCAGGCCGTGGTGGGCAGGCCCTAGGTGGGGATCAAAAAGCCGGAGGAGAAAGTCGGGGATAGAGGCATGGGTCGTTGGGGGGTGATCGCGGTAGGCATTCCCCTTGGCAAGCTGTTCAAACGGTTGTTCTTCCAGTTCATAAAAGGGGATTCTAAAGGCCGTTTCGCCAAAAGGGTGATGATGTGCAAAGTAGGTTTTTAATCCCGCAATGGCGGGTGTGTCGTCTATCTTCCCCTTTCCCTCAATAGCCATCCAGAGAAGTTTGCGATGGATATCGTCATCGATTGTGATCGTTGACTCAAGATTACTCACCATTTGTACCGAACTCTTGAAGCGGAGAAAGATCGGATGTCTGTTGAGGAGGTCGTGTGTTTCGTCCGGAGCAACACGGAACGGACCGCCACGGAGCACAGCCAGGTATCCTCCTTCACGGAGTGAAGAGGCCACTTGAGGGTCTGTGAGCGAAATCGTGAGACCTCTGTCTTGCGGAAAACAGATCTTCAAGAAGGCATCATTGGATTGAAAGCAGAGGTTGGATCCGATGAAAGGCTTCGTGGCCTCGCGGTAGCCTGTTGGTCTGTATTCGGCACGATAGGCGAGCAGACTACCGAGCGGCATTGCGAGCGATGTGGATAACGGAGCCGTCATGAATGATATCCCCTGCCAGGCAAATCGTTAGTAGATATGGGAAGTTGTCCGGAAAAGTTGACGCAACTCGTCGAGCGGCAAAGGCTAGCCAGATCTTCTTTTGATAAGGAGGCGTCGTTCGATCTCAAAGATCTTCTCTGGAATCTTTTGCTGGCCACTATCCTTCTTATCGGCTTCTTTTAAGAAAAGTTCGGTCCCGTATTTTTGCAGTGCGTCATGGACGGTGATGTTTTTTAGGCCAATGAGTTGGGACTGAACAATTCCAGCTGCCTTCGAATGATCCTCCTTGGCAAGTACGCGACTCATCGCCACGACCGTGTCGCCTGAATAGGCCGGTTGGGTGTGATACCCTTCCGTGTAACCTAGATCCCACAAGGCATTTTCGCTCACATCCCGCGAGGCAAGCCCGCAGAGCCAGGCAAAAACAAGTCCCCCATAAACCACAGGTTCACCCGTCCCGGAAAGTTTTGCGTTCCTGGCGTAAACTCTGTCGTAATGGAGGGGGTGTGTGTTTAAGAGGCGATAGGTCCAGGGGATATGTTCATCCGTGATGGTCCGTCCATTTTTATGAAGGATGATCTCTCCCACGGTAAAATCTTCAAAGTAGGTACGGGTGCCGGTTAAGTTGTTTGGATAGGGCCTCTTGATGGTAGGGGTGCAATTCATGGCAGCCCTATTGTCATCGAGAAATGTTTGTCCTGTAGCCGTTGTCGGATCACTCTTTTTGCCTCCCCGTGGGACCATGATTTTCCGATTGTACTGACAGACTACCTCGTTTCTCTGGTTGAGCGCGACGGTTCGGATCGTTACAATTCCGGGTTTGTCCCCCCGCTCCTTCCGGTCAACAACACGAGTCAGTCCTCTCAGGGTATCTCCCGGATAAACGAGCTGAGGGAATTCAACATCATAGTACCCCAGATTGGCGATCGCCTTCTCCGAGTCATTCTGGACCCCGAGTGAGATGGCGATATTCAAAACCATCAGGGGAGAGACAACAAGGTCTTCGAAGCCGTGGGCCTTCGCAAACTCGGCGTTTGTGTGGAGCGGATTTGCCTCCATGAATGTGGTGGCAAATTCAATGGCAAAGCCTCGATCAATCGTGATGCCTCGCGGATGGCAGAAGATCTCGTTCGGGACAAAATCTTCCAGGACGCGACCATACTGCGGTGCACGGATTTTTTTAAGGTCGACCGGAATTTCTCTTGAGAGTTCTTTCATAAATACCTCTTCAGTAGTGAAGGAGCAATGACGCGTAAGGCCAACACCTCTTCGGCCCCTTCAAAGAGCGAAAAGACACGGGCATCGACAAAATAACGACTGACCGGATATTCCTCGGCATAGCCATAACCGCCGTGGATCTGCATCGCCTCACGAGTCACCCATTCGGAAACCTTGGAGGCATAGAATTTGACGAGCGACGCCTCCATAAGCCCTTTTCCTTCGTCCATCAATCGTGCGGCGTGGTAGGTTGCCTGACGCGACGCCTGAACCAAGGCCGCCATTCGGACCAGCTTCCATTGGGTCAGCCCGTATTCAAAGATCGGCTTACCAAAGACCTTTCTCTCATTGGAGTATCGAAGCGCCGATTCAAACGCCGCCTGCATGACCCCCAAGGCACGTGCGGCAGTCTGGAGCCGGCCACCGGCAAATCCCTCCATCTGGAGATAGAAGCCTTGTCCCAATCCCTTTTCACCGCCGATCAGATTTTCGTTTGAGACCAAATAATTTTCAAATGAAACTTCGAAGGAGTGCATTCCTCGATAACCGATTGTGGGGATCGCCTTCCCTTCAATATGACCCCCTTCCGGCTGGTTATACTGAAAGGAATGACCATCAAAACGGGGTTTTTCGGCGATGAAGAGGGAAAGCCCCCGATGCCGTTTGGAGAGATCCGAATCAGTCCGGGCGAGCACCATTAAGGTGTCGGCATAGCCGGCAAAGGTGCACCAGGTCTTGACCCCATTGAGCAGCCAGCCACCGTTTTTGGGTGTGGCAACGACCTTCATTGAGGCGACATCACTCCCATAATCCGGTTCCGTCACAGCCACAGCGCACATCTTCTCACCCGAGGCGAGTTGAGGGAGCCACTTTTGTTTCTGCTCCTCCGTTCCTCCCTTAAGGATCGCCTTGGAGAGAATTTCGGGACGAGTGATCAAACTGCCTGCAATCCCCAAGGAGCCTCGTGAGAGCTCCTCTGTGACAACGACCATTCCGATATTGTCCGATTTGTTGTCATCTTGAAATCCACCGTATTTTTGAGGGAGGGAGAGGCCAAAACAGCCGAGTTCTTTCAGACCGTTGATAATCTCAACGGGAATCAAGAGATCTTGGCTGTGGAGCTTTTCGGCAAGCGGCATCACCTTTTCTTCCGCAAACTTCTTAAACGTTTTGCGGAACATCTGATGCTGGTCGGCGAGTCCGTAATTTCCACCGTGTTCCTGTTCACGAATCAGTTGTGCGCCCCTTCGGTATCCCTCATCATCTTTTTCACCTCCAATAATTTCCCTGATAAAAAAGTGGGCCAATTCCTTCTCAAGCTCACCTTGGTGTTGGGTGTAATCAATGAGCGCCCGCGCGGCAAAAAGTTTTGCGGACCGCCAGGCAAAATCGTAGGCAGCAACCTGAAACTGATCCAATTTTGGAGTCGAGATCTCCCTTCCCTCGGCCGCCTGCTTCGCGAGTTGTTTCCCGGATTGATTGAGAACCGTTTGAGCCCTATCGATTGTGTCTTGGAATTCTTGAGACATTGTTTAGAAAAAAGCCTGTTCAGCCCCCACAGGGAGCTGTTCACCGGCCAAACGTGCGGTTTGAACCAGCTCCCAGAAATAGCGGTAGGTCGCCCGGTCGTGCAATTCTCCTTCGTATTGAATCGGTCCC
>JACPAL010000024.1 GCA_016180855.1 Deltaproteobacteria bacterium
GACACCGGGGTCGGGTGCCGGGTCTGAGATCTGCGGGGATGCCCTTTGCAACGGTTCGGAGTCACCGACGAACTGTCCGTCGGATTGCGGGAGTGTTGCAGGAGGCGGTGGTTATTGTGGGGATGGGAGTTGTCAGGCGGCCAGGGGAGAGACCTCCACAATCTGCCCGACGGATTGCTCTTCTCAGCAGTCAAATCTTCTCCCATCGACGTTTACTTTAACCAGGGGAAATGTCACCGTAAGTTCCTGTCCTGGTATTAGTGTCGGGGCATCAGTAGGAGACTCGACGGTAACAGTCTCAAGTCAAACGGCGAGCAGTTTTTCAGCATCGCTTTCTAACTCAACTGGTGGTCCAGCTGCCGGTACAGGGACAATAGCCTCTGGGGGTTGGGGAATTGGTGCGACACGTGAAGTAACGACGGCTGGTTGTACCTTCAACTCAGTCGACTCAATGGCCGGGGGGACAATCTCCCCGTTTGGCTGTGGTGCTATTAGTCGTGCAATGACCGTTGTATCGGGGACCTGCGTTGCTATAATCGGGAGCAACTCTGTGGGTGCTAATTGTAGCTTGTCCTTTGGGAATGCTACTTGCAGTCAGTAAATAATGACCTTCCGTCTTTGAGATAGATTTTTCCTGGACCTTTTGCTAATGAGAGGAAGATGCTGAGGAAGTTCTCTCCTCTCTTTCTTTTGTTGATTCTCCCTTTTCTGGCTGAAGCACGTCCCACAAGTTTTGATACCTTGAGATTTCGCCCGGCAACCGATCAGGGGCTCTACCTCCAGATCTACGGGGCGGAGTTGCTGGAGCGACGCCAATGGTCAGCCGGATTTCATCTAGACTATGTTCGTGAACCACTGGCGGTTATTGACTTGAATGACAATCGTCAGCCCGTTGTTCGTGACCTGATCGGTGCCCACCTCAGTGCCGCTGTCGGCCTCCTGGACTGGCTGGAGGTCGGGATCAACCCGAACATTGCCCTTTATGAAAAATTTTTTGATCCTGTCACCGGGGCCCAAAGTAGTCACATCCGCCTGGGAGATACGAGGGTGGGTGCAAGGATTCGCCTCCTCTCCAAAGAGGACTATCCCATTGGTATTGCCCTGATCCCTTTTATCGATCTGCCAACGGGTTCTGGGGCAAGCTATGTTGGAAACAACAGCTTTGCGGGTGGAGGGCTCTTCGCCCTTGAGACGAGGCGTATTGAGGAACGGCTCACGTTTGCGATGAACCTTGGCTATTGGGCGCGCGATCGTGTGGTGGTTGTCGGGACCCCTTTTGATGACCTCCTGACCTTCGGTCTGGCGGGGAATTTTCTCGTCGTCCGATGGCTCGAACTGATAGCCGAGTTTCAGGGAGGGACGACCGTTTCTGGTCTTTTTGAACCGTCCGGGACACCGTTTGAAGGAGGGGGTGGTGCGCGTTACTCCATTGGTAAAGAGCGCAGGATCCAGATCACAACCGCGGTCTCGGCGGGCGTTGGCTCCGGGCTAGGCAATCCTTCTATTCGTGGGGTTGTGGGACTCTCCTACACCCCTCCGCGTCGGGTGAAGGGTGTCGAAATTCAGGAGTCGGCTACGGAGGCATTTCAGGTCTATGAACTCCAGGTGCCGGATGAGATGGAGCGATTAAGGCAGATCTGCCCCGAGCGACAGAACTTCAACAAGGATCGGGATGATCCCCGTTGCATCAAGTTGTACCTCAGTCAGTAAAGCCTCATTCGTGTGACCCGGAGGCCCCGGGAAGTCAGGCCGACATCAAAACCGATCTCGACTCCTTCCCTGAAGAGAGAGCGGTCCTTCTTCTCCCCGAGCAGCCGGATTTCATCGAGGTGGAAGTAAACCTCCTTTCCCCCTTCATCACGGACAAAGCCATACCCCCCTTGGGGAAAGTATTTGGTGATTTTACCGTGTCGAAAATTGTCCTGCGGATAGGTCACACTCCTCTGATTATAATTGAGTTTGTTGCTTGGCAAGGGTATAGGGGAGGCAATGCGAAAAATTTATATCGCCCTCCTTCTTTTTACCTTTGCCGGTTTTGTCGCCTCTCTTCTCATGTCCCGCCTCCATATGAAGCTGGAGCAGGGGGCGGGCTTTGAGGAGAGGAGTTTTTGTACCATCTCGGAGGTTGTCGATTGTGACACTGCCATCGCCAGCCGGTATGCGAGGATCGCCGGGATACCGACCGCCTACCTTGGTTCCCTCTACTACCTTTTTGTCCTGTTTGCGACGTTCTATGCCTGGGCCGTTGAGCAAGGGAGAAAGGCGACCGTTTCATTTCTGATGGCCGGTTCGGCCCTGGCGACTCTCTACAGTATTGTGCTTGCCTATTTCGCATTTTATCAGCTTCGGATTGTCTGTCTCCTCTGCACCACAACCTACCTTGTCAACCTGGCCCACATCCTCCTGTTTCCGCGCGTTCTGGAAGTTAGGTGGCATCGTATCCCGGTTTATCTTTGGGAGTATCTCAAATCGATTTTTGGCTTAGGGGCTATTCAGACGAAAATCCTGCCTCATCTGGCAATTTTTCTTTTGGTTATGGGTGGAGGTGTATTTTTCTTTCGTGGGTTGGCAAAAGGGGCCGATGAAAGAAAAATATCTGAGGTCAAGATCCCTGACGAGGCAGTGCTCAAGTATTTTTATGCCCAGACTCCGATTGAATTTCAGTTAAGGGAGGCTGTCAGTCGTGGTCCGGAAAAGGCCAAGGTGACCATTGTTGATTTTTCTGACTTCCAATGTCCGTTCTGTAAACGTGCCGCCTTCACGCTAAAACCTTATTTGGGAGAGCTTAAAAGCCAGGTACGTTTGATTTATGTCAATTACCCCCTCGATAACGCCTGCAATCCGGCGATCCAAAGGCCGTTTCATCCCGTCTCCTGTCTTGCCGCCAAGGCGGCGCTTTGTGCCCAGGGTCAGGGAAAGTTCTGGGAGTATCATGACCTTGTTTTTGAGAACCAGAAGAGACTGTCACGCACAACGCTGCTCCAATTGGCGAATCAGGCCGGTTTGGATGAGACCACATTCAATAACTGTCTTGTCTCTCTCGAGACGGAAAACCGGCTTGGGCAGGAGATCAAGGAGGCCGAGAGGTTCGGTGTTCGTGGAACCCCGGCCCTCTTTGTTAATGGGCGGCCGCTTTCGAACTGGACGGATCCGCACGTTTTTCGGCTGGTTGTTGAGTCGGAGCTGAAACAGCCTTAAACCTCTTTTCATCAGTCGTCAGATCGGCGGCTCGGTAATCCGGCATGAGATAAAGGTTCGGTGATCCCTCCAGTTGAAGGTAGCGCTCCCATCCCACCGCTGTCTTTTTGCCTACCCTCAAGAGCTTGGATTCCCCCGTTTTAAGGGTCAGCCGGAGTCTCTTTTCTGGTGGTTCGAGGCCAAATTTTGCGAATTCTTTGATCGGTTCTGAAGATTCCAGCTTTTTGACCTGAGGTTCAGACCAGAAGGCAAGAATGGAATCAATATCGAGCCTCCATGTTCCGTTCTGATCCCGCTCGATCTTGAGGGATTTCCCTCCCTCGGTCATCTCGACCGACTGGATCTCTGTCTTGGAGAGTGTGTAAAGGGTTATTGTATCGCCATCGTCCCGATCTTTTTCAAAATAGTGGATGTAGACGACAAGGCCGATGAGAAGCAGGACGGCTAGCAATGTCATTTGGTAACGATTCATATTATATAAAGCACGTTCAGCCAACGGGTGGCCCGACTGGGGGACCCCCATCGAGCGCCTGGACCGAGCGTAAGCGAGGGAAGCCGTCGGATGGGGGTGAGGAGGGACAGGACCCGTGGGCACTAAACACGTCGTTTTCTCCTCCACCAGTAAATTCCGCCCGTTGCGAGTACGAGCAACGGGTACCCTGCCTGGGTAAAATATTGGATAAAAACTACCTTGGCCGGCGTTAAATTGATGTTACGAAACTCAGGCGTCTTTGGGCGGATCGCTACCTTTTCTTCATCTCCCACGAGCCACCCGACCATATTGAGGAATAGGTCCAGATTACCTGGGGCCTGAATCAGTTCGTTGGCGGCAAAATTGCTGTCCCCGACAACGATGGCGAGCGGTTTTTCGTCCCGCTTCACAGCCACCCCCAAGGTTAGAGGCCCACGGGCGTCACTTACCTTATCAAACCGGGGTTCGCTCCCCTCCTGAAGGTTTGTTTCCCCCCACGCCTCGTCAGTCGAGGTGAGCAGGGTCTCGACAACCTGGGGTCCCTTTTCTTCTTTTTTGATAATCTGAAGGCTTCTCGCGAGTGAGAGGATTGGATTCATCTCCTGGAGCCCCTGTGTAATTTTATGGTCTGACAGAATGGGGGCTGGGTAATGGGGACCTAAGAGAAAATGTCTTTCAGGGTCCAGAACAAGGTCGTTGTTCCAGGCGAGACCGAGTTTTTCCAGGACCCCTGTCGGGGTTGCGGGCGTTAGAGGGTCTCCCAATAACAGGAGAGGTCTACTTTTGGCCAGATAGTTGTTGACCACCTCCTCTTCGGCCGAAGCGATGTTTTTCTGCGGTCCTGCAATCACAAGCAGGCTACAGTCTTTGGGAACCTTCTGTTCAGTAACCAGGTTTAGAGTTTTTACATCGTAATTATTTTTTTTCAGATAATCCCCGATCTGGCTGAAACCGGCGGGGGTTGTTTCTTTCAAGCTTCTTTCTTCATGACCCTCCAGAAAACAGACGACCGCGGCGTTCTTTTCCTTCACCTTGAGGATGGCATTCGTAAAAAGTCCTTCTCCCACGAAGGCAGGAAGCGATTTTTCGCTTGCCTGGGAATAGTCAAAAAGGGCCGACTTGTAGATCTCCTTCCGGTTTTTTCCGGAGAGGAAAACGATCGTCCCATCCGTCGTGATATTGTATTGCACCGCCAGTTCAATCTCCAGATCGGGGTCGACCAGGCGGTAGGAGATTTTGGAGCTTCGCGAGGAGTATTCCTTCAGCAGGTCGTCGATGCGACGGCGGATGAAGAGGTCGTCGAGATCCTCTCCGCGTCGGAAGAAGGCCAGGATCTTGACCTCCTGATCCAGGTTTTTCAGGATTTTTTCGGTCTGTTCCGAAAGAGAGAAATCGCGGTTGGCCGTCAAATCCCAGCGAAGGTGCAAGCGATCAACAATCCCATAGGTCACGACGGCGATCGCGAGGACGGCTATTGTAAGCACGACGGCGTTCGTCCCATAATAGAACCGTCTTTTGCGGTCATGAATTTTCACTTCCATCTCTCCGCCTCCATCCAGCGAACGGTCAAAAAGAGGAAACCAAAAATGAACAAGAGGTAATAAAGAAAGTCGGATAGATCAAAGACACCGGTTCCGAAGCTATCCAGATGGGTAATGACGGAGATAGTCTCACCGATGGGGCCACCGCTATCCGAAAGGAACCAGAGGGTGATGAGGACTACGAATGTCAGGATGGCGGCGACCATCTGGTTCCGTGTTAGCGAAGAGCAGAAAAGGCCAACGGACAAAAAAGCCCCTCCCAGGAGAAGGAGTCCAAGATAGGACAAGAGCATCGTTCCTCCTTCCGGTTCCCCGATCAGGATCAACAGGAGAGGAAACTCAAGGGTCAGGATGAGGAGAAGGGCGTGGAGAATCCAGACCGCCAGAAATTTCCCCAGGACCAGCTTTAAATCGGAGAGGGGAAGCGTCTTTAGTAATTCTATGGTGCCGGACCTTCTCTCTTCTGCGATCGATCGCATTGTCAGAAAAGGGCTGATAAAGAGGAGAATCACGGCCATGAAATAGAGAGTTCCGCGAAGGGAGGCCTCCGGCAGGTGTTGCGGTAAGGCTTGTGTCATCTGCGCGGTAAAGGCAAAGCCGGTTAGAAAGAGGAAGAGGGAGGCGACTACAGCAAAAACAGGCGATTTCAAATGGACTTTAATATCTTTTTTGATCAGGGGCCACACTATTATTCTCCGTTATTTGCAGAAAAATCTCTTCGAGCCCAAAATGATGTTCCTTGACTTCGGTAACGCCCGGCAGTTTTTCAAGGGATGATTTGAACGCGTCATCGGTACGGGTCGCCGTGACGAGGTAGCGGCGCTCCAGAGAGGCCTTTGTCAGTTCACTCACCTTGCCGTCCGCCACGATACTTCCCTGGTTTAGGATAATTACACGATCGCAGACCGCACTGACCTCCTGTAGAATATGGGAGGAAAAAATAATTGCCTGTCTTCCCCTTAAGTTTTTAATCAATTCCCGGATTTCGATAATTTGCTTCGGGTCAAGTCCGATTGTCGGTTCATCCAGGATCAGGACATCCGGCTCATGCAGGATCGCCTGTGCAATGCCAACCCTTTGACGGTATCCCTTGGAGAGGTGTTGGACCAACCGATGGCGGACGTCCTGAATGCCGGTTTTAGCAAGGGTTTCCGCAATCTTTTTTTCTGGACTCTGAAGACGGTGGAGTTCGGCAATAAAACGGAGTGATTCTTCGACGGTCAGTTCGGGGTAAAGCGGCGGTGTTTCCGGAAGGTAGCCGATCCTCTTTTTTGCCTCGATCGGATTTTCCAGGAGGTTAATCCCCTTGATCGTAACTTCGCCGGAAGTAGGCGGCATGAAACCGGTCAGAATCCTCATGGTGGTTGTTTTCCCGGCTCCGTTGGGGCCTAGAAGCCCGACAACCTCTCCCGCCTCAATGCGGAAGGAGATCTCTTTCAGGGCGGTAAACGGTCCGAATTTTTTGGTGATGGAGGTGGCGACGATCACGGTTTTACAGTTTCCTGTTTTGGTTCCGTTGCCGCAGGGGTACCGGAGGCCACCGGTTCAGGAGAGGACTGTTCCTGAATTTTTTTCAGGCGCTCTTTTGCCTCAGCGGCCTCATCGGAACGGGGGTAGCGCTGAACCACTTTTTTTAAAAAAATGGCCGCTTCGGAGAAGGCCTTCTGTTCATAAAGACAAAATCCCTGCTTCAGAAGGGCTGCTGGAGCCTTGTCACTTTCGGGGTATTTCTCGAGTACCTTCTGAAATTCAAGGAGGGCACCGGGAAAATCGCGGCTGGCGTAAAGCGCCTCCCCCTTCCAGTACTGTGCATTGTCACTCAAGGTGGAGTAGGGAAATTTTTTAAGGAATTCATCAAACAGCTTGAGGGCCTCCTGATAATTGCCGAGATTAATTTCCGATAACGCCTTCTTGTACTCCCCCTCTTCCGCCTTGTTGACACCCTCTTTTTTGTTGGACGTCCGGCTGCGGGTCAACAGTTCACCCAGCGCCTTCTGCTGGAGGGAAAGTCTCTCTTCAATGCCGATCAGGCGGTAATCATAATCCCTGAGAAATTTTTGATTTTTAAAGGCTCCCTCTTCAAAGAAGTGTTTTGTCTCCTCGGCGAGCCCACGAATCACCTGAAACTCTTTTTTGAGCTCTGTGATCTCTTGTCGGACCTCGGCGAGGATTTTGGCGTTGGATTCCTGGATTCTTTCCAATTCCTCAATTTTCTTCTTAGAGGAATCGGCATAAACCGACAGGTTCATAAGCAGGACAAAAAAAAGTGGGGCGCCGAATTTCATTAGGGGTTCAGATAATGAATCTTTCAAACAAAGGCAAGAGGACGAAAAAAATCCCCCCCGTTTTTAAGCGGGAGGGATTGAAGCAACTAATAACAACTTAAAGAGCAGGGACGAATTATTTGACAAACTCGGCCCGGCGATTCTTCCACCAGCAACTCTCGTTGTGACAGCTCTCCAGCGGCTTCTCCTCACCGAAACTCTTTGTGCCGAGACGCGAAGCAGCTACACCGAGAGAAACCAGGTAATCCTTAGTTGACTTGGCCCGGCGATGACCGAGGGCAATGTTGTACTCCTCCGACCCTCTTTCATCACAGTGACCTTCAACTGTTACCTTGAGACTTGCATTCTCCTCGAGGTATTTTTTGTTCTTCTCCAGTGCATCCTTATACTCCCCCTTGATGACCGACTGGTCATAATCAAAGTGGACACTCTCCAACCCCTTGACCGCCTTGCTACTGGCTACACCTCGGCCGGTACGCTTTTGACATCCGACACCGACTACGACTGCCAGCCCTACCAGGGCTACTAACGTCAGCTTGTTCATATCTTTCCTCCTTAAAAATTAATTAAAAACAAAAAAACCTTTTTTATTTCTAACACCCAACCCGTTTGCTGTAAGAACGCTGCTTAAGTTTCGGCACGGTATCTATTGGAGAGGATTATGAAAGTCAAGTATTTCCGATAGATGAAATATTCCTAGACGAGGAACCAAAGAGCATTGTAAAGAGGAAGGCATTATGCCGGCTCGTACACGTCATGATATAGCGATCGTGGATCGCTCCCCTTTGGCCAGAAATATGTATCAGGTCCTTTTCTCGGGGCAGGACCGTTTTCACATTAATTTTACTGACGAATTTCAGAGTTTGTTCAAAAGGAGTCCCCGGTTGAAGCCGGACCTTCTTATTGTAAACAGTAACGCACTCCCCAAAGGGTCGGAGCTGCGATTTCCCTGTGCGACGGTTATGATCGTTTCGAAAGATCGTCTGGATCTCAAGGAGTCGGCACAGTCTTCTCCCTCATTGTTTTTACTTGAAAAACCATTTTATCCTTACGATCTCCTCTCGGTTGCCAACCGGCTGATTCAGGACAAAAAGGAGATACCTCGTCGTGGAAGACCCCCTGGAAGGAGCAAAAAAAAATGAACTTTCCGGGTTCCGAAAAGAGACTTTTTCCCCGAAAAAAGCTTCGTACCCGCGTTGTTTTTGAGGATGAAACAGGAGAAGGTTTTATCTATTTTTATTCTGTCGATGTGAGCGTCGGCGGGGTCTATTTTGAGTCGGATGTTCCGCTCAAGCTAGGGACGAAGGTCTTTCTTTCTTTTCTCCTGGGAGAGGGAGGCCCGATGATTCGTTCAACGGGGCAGGTGGTTCGTGTGGAGAGGGAGACCGGCTCGGGATTCCTGGTTTTGGGCGTTGGAATAAAATTTGTCGATATTTCAGAGGCCTCCCGAAAGTTGATTGATCAGTACGTCAGTGTCTGAGGGTGTGGCCAATCTTTTGCAACCCTTCCAGACTGTGAACATCCTCCTCAAAGAGCGGGATCTTTGTATAAAGAGCACTTGAAGGTCCCATCTTTTTGAGTAGCTGGACTGCCTTTTGGTCTCGTTCGTAAAGTTTCTCATATTGCTCCCATAGCTGGTGTATCTTTTCCTTAAGTTTTGGGTGAAGATTCTTCGATCTCTTCGCCGAAACAGGCTCTTCTTCAGGAAGAAGACGGTTGATAATAAATCCAGAAAAAGGGAGTCCCCCCTCTTCGATTTTTTCAAAGAAATAGAGCGAGTCCTGAATCGCAACCGTGGAGGGAGTGGTGATCAGGAAAAAAGAGGTGACTGGGTCCTTGAGAACGGCATAAACCGCCTCGGCCCGTTCGTGAAAACCACCGATCAGATCGCCCAAGAGAGAGATCATCTCGGCCAACTCCTGCAAAAAAGAGACACCAGCGAGTCGGTCGAAGACCGACAGGATTTTCTTTCCACCCCCCCGTAATGCCCTCAGGCCAAGGCGGGTAGCAAACAGGCCAGGTTTTAACATCCACTTGATGAGGCTATTGCCGGTCAGGTCAATCATCTTTCGGGGGGCCTCCAGAAAGTCGAGGGCATGGCGTGTTGGAGGGGTATCCAGCACAAGCAGGTCGTATCTTCCTTCCTCATAGAGTTCATACAACCTCTCCATCGCCATATACTCCTGGGAACCGGCGATCATGTTTGACATGTGGGTATAGAGCCTGTTTTCGAGGATCCGTTGTGCCACTTCATGCGAGGGGGCATATTTTTCAATCAGATGGTCAAAGGTTCGCTTGGTATGCAGCATCATCGCTGAAAGGGTTCCCGGAAAAGAAGGAGGAAGTTCAACCTCAAAAGGTTCATCCGAAATCTGCTCGAGACCCAATGCCGTTGCCAGCCTTTTGGCGGGATCGATTGTGAGGACAATCGCCTTTTTCCCCCTACGGGCTGCTTCCAGTGCAATGGCGGCGGCAGTCGTTGTTTTTCCGACCCCCCCGCTACCACAACAGACCAGAATTTTTTTCGACTCCAGGATTTCGTCCATTTTCATGAAAGACCCCGGTTAATTTCTTCGGCGAGCGTTTCAATTTCCGGAAGCCCGAACTCGGCCGAGAACAGGAAGGGGATTGAAATCACGGGAGTTCCAGGCAAGGAGAGGGCGAGCTGCTTTTTATAATGTTCCGATTGAAGCGCGGCACTGTGATGTCGATTTAAGACAGAGGAGGGGATTGAGGCGACCTGTTTCCACTCGTCACGGGTCAGGAGCGACACCTGATGCTGGTTTAAGAAGACAAGGGAGAGCTCCAGCTTTAATTTCTCCATCAACCACTGGGACATCTCGACGGTCTCTGTGACTGGCATCTCTTCCGGAAGGCTTACACCGAGGAGGGCGGTCTTTTTGCGATCATGCAGCAGTTGATCGATTTTGGCCGACTCCGTGTTGAGCGGTCCGGCCCGGACGGCACTGGCAACGACAGAGGCAATCTGAAGCAGCGCAATGGTATGGCCAGTGGCCGGCGCATCGACAATGACCAGATCGTAGCGGGAGGTGAGTGTGGAAATTTTTCCAATCGACATCAGGTCAGCCAAGCCAGGCGTTCCCTCAACAAAGTGACGCACCAGATGGTTTTCAAAAACGGCACGGAAGAGACGTTCAAACCGGATCTGTTGGAGAACATATTCCCGAAAGGCCTCGCCGGGTTTGATATTAATCCCCCAGAGGCGTGGAAGAAGTTCAGTCTCCTGATAACCGATGGCCGGTCGCTTCAGGAGATGCGCCACCTGTTCCTCGGAATTCATTTCGGCCAAAAGGACCTTCTGGCCTCTTTCCGCCGCCATGAGGGCGAGAGTAAGACTCACGGTGGTCTTGCCGACTCCTCCCTTGCCGGAAACGACAAGCAGTTTTTTCGAGAGCAACTCGGAGAGTCTCATTTCTCATACTTCTTAAGGCGGGCCTCCAGCAGGTCAATCTTCTTTTGAAGGGCTGTGATCTCTTTTTGGACGGAAGGGAGATTGGAGACAGATTCCAGAGCGGTTTTGATCTTTTTTTCCGCCTCCTCACGGACATGAGTGAAAGAGGAGACCCCTGAAGAGACGAGGTCAACGATTTTTTCGCCTTTGGCCTGAATAATTTCCTTGAGTGTGGCGAGGGGGAGAAGACTCTTCTTCTTCTTCTCCTCCTCAAAGATGATTTGGGTCAGCGTAATACTCGTCAAATCCTCATGAGTGCGATTGTCAACAACCCGAACATCCTCTTCTCCCTGACGAATCATGCCGGCTATATCTTCAAGCGTGACATAGGTAGAGGCGGCGGTGTCGTAAAGTTTCCGGTTGGGGTATCTCTTGATGAGTCGTGTCTTCTTGTCAGAACTGGCTGAGGCCTCTTTCACCTTGAGGATCTCCTTAACTTAAGGTTTTTTGCCTGCATCATCCCCTGGTTCCTCTCCTTTAATCGTTTTTTTGAAGTTTTTGATCGCCTGCCCGAGTGATGAGCCGATGCCTGGAAGTTTGCCGGCGCCGAAAACAAGCAGGACAATCACAACGACAAGGCCAATCTCCCAAGGACCCAGTCCGCCAAGACCTGCCTGAATGATGGGGATATCAGGGTGCATGAAAAGCAGGTATCACTTACCCTATCTGTTGTCCAGATAGTTCCGTTCGCATCGCCTTGATTGTTTCGGCATAATTGGCACTTTTGAAAATGGCAGATCCGGCCACAAAAACATTAGCGCCGGCGGCGGCATTGTCACCGATGTTGCTTGTCTTGATCCCTCCGTCGACCTCGATGTCAAGAGTCAGGGCCAAATCTTTCACAAGACGGTTTAGCTCTTTTACCTTTTCGAGGCATGAGGGGATAAAACCCTGACCGGCCCAGCCGGGATGAACCGTCATCACGAGGACCATCTCGACCTGGTTCAACACGGATAAAATGGAGGAGACCGGTGTGTCCGGGTTGATGGCCACCGCTCTGCGAGCGCCATGTTTTGCAATCAATGCCAACGTTTTTGGCAGGTCACGACAGGCCTCATAGTGTACGGAAATCGAGTTGGCCCCTGCCTTGGCGAACGCCTCAACGTATTTCTCGGGATTCTCGATCATGAGGTGGGCATCGAGTGGAAGTTTTGTGGCCCGCCGGGCCACCTCAACCAGAATGGGACCGGCTGTGATATTCGGGACAAAATGCCCATCCATAATGTCCAGGTGGATCAGATCGGCACCGGCCTTCTCCACCGCCTGAATCTCTTCGGCGAGTCGACCAAAATCAGCGGACAGAATGGAGGGGGCGATTTTTTTCATTGCCCCTCCACCACCATTTATTCTCCTTATTGTCAATTGTCCTCAAAACAACTCACATGGGTTCTGTAAAACCCATCTCATAACCCGAGCGTTGTTCCATTTTGATGGTGATCCTCCGAATTTTGGATGGTCGGCGTCTGAATTTCAGCCGGTTTTTATCCGCCTCCGCCAGAAAACCCTGCCGTCTTGCCGCGGGGAGCTTCATACCCCACGCCTCCTATAGCATTTCAACTTTTAGCGGATACGACTGTACCCGCTAAAAGTTAGAAATACTTATGGTTTATCAACAAAAATATACTAAAAAAGCTGATCAACCATAAAACACTATTGAGGCATGGCCTTCTTTTGGCACTATCGAATGTGGGGAATTGGCAAAAGTATTGCTATTAACCCATATTTATGTCATCCTTTTATAATGACCATGAGGCTGTCTACAAGGATTTTATATGGAGTCGGGCTAAGGAGATTGAAAATAGGGCTCGACACGGTCTTGATTTTACGACAGCGGCTCAAGCATTTGCTGATCCAAGGCGTCTTATTTATGTGGATCAGCAACACAGCCGGGTTGAAGAGAGGTTTTTCTGCTTAGTACTTCGACTCGTAATTACTATGACGTATATACAAAGCCAAAAAATCAACAAAATTACTCGCTCAGCACTAGTCCTGAGTAAATAAATTCGTCACCGAATTTATGAATCGAAGGATTTAGGAAAAATTGGGGAGCAGGTGGCAACGGTTCGTTTTGCTTACAGAGCTGGCAAGATTAGAATTATCGGGGCCGGCTTTTGGAGGAAGGGGAGAAAAGTTTATGAAGGTGAAAACAAAAAAAATGGCTGACAGTAATCTTCCAGTCGGAAAACTGACAAAGGTCCCTGATTTTTTACCACGCCCCGAAGAGCTTGTTTTTCCGAATAAAACCGTCAAAGTAACAATTGCCCTTGACGAAAACAGTCTTGCCTTTTTCAAGAAAAAGGCAGACCACCTTGGTGCCAAATATCAACAGATGATTCGAGAGGTTCTGCGTCGGTATGTCGAGCATTACTCTTAAAAGAGTTAACCAACTTGGTCTCTGCCGGTGGGAGGATGGCCTTTAAGGAAATCAACAGCCGTCATCCTTTTTTTACCCTCCAACTGAACCTCTTCGAGAACCAGCGTCCCCTTGCCGCAAATGATCTTAATCCCCCTTTCATCAGCAGAGAGGAGAGTGCCGGGAGGTTCGCTGGTCTTTGCCTCCTCATAGCTTGCCTTCCAGATTTTGAGCCGTTGTTCGTTCAGCGTCATGTAGGCGCCGGGCCAGGGAGTCATGCCTCGAATTCGGTGCCAAAGCGTTTTTGCTTTTTTAGAGAAGTCGATCTTCCCATCCTCTTTCTTCAGGAGGGGGGCATAGGTCGCCTCCTCCTCGTCTTGCGGGATCGGAATGCATTCCCCCCTTTTTAGTTTTTCGATCGTTCGAATGAGAAGGTTGGCGCCAATCGTGGACAGGCGTTGGCTAAGCGTCTCGGTGGTCTCCTCTGGCTGGATCGGAACCTCCTCCTGGAAGAGGATTGGCCCTGCATCAAGCTCCTCAGTCATGAAGAGTGTCGTGACCCCTGTCTCCTCTTCGCCGTTGATGAGGGCCCATTGCACGGGAGCTGCCCCACGGTATTCAGGAAGCAGCGAAAAATGCAGATTGATGCAGCCCTTGGGCGGAAGATCCAGGATCGATTTTGGCAATATCCTGCCGTAGGCACAGACGACAATCAGATCGGGGGCCAGTTGTTTGAGCTCGTCATAAAAGGCAGCGGTCTTGATCTTTTCCGGCTGGAGGAGGGTTAGATTTTTCTCGCGGGCGAATTGGGCAACGGCACAGGGGTGAACAATCTGGCCTCGGCCTGCTGGTCGGTCCGGCTGCGAGACGACGCCGGTGATTTCATCGGCACTTTCGTAGAGTGTCTTGAGAGTCGGAACCGCAATGGCCGGCGATCCCATGAATAGAATTTTCATTTTACCCAATGTATGCAGGCCCTTTTCCCTTTTCCACTTCTGGTTCAGGAGGTACTTTTTCGCCCCGCGCCAGCTTTTCCAGTTTTTTCCTGTACAGATCTCGCTTAAGTCGGGAGAGGTGGTCCACCAAAAGAATTCCATTCAGATGATCCATTTCATGCTGAAAGGCGACCGCCAGGAGATCCTCTCCGAGATATTTTCTCAGTTTCCCTTCCTTGTCCAACGCCTCCACCACAATTTTTTTGGACCGTTCAACCGAGACAATCAGTTCGGGAAGGGAGAGACATCCTTCTTCCCAGGTGATTTTCCCTTCCCGGCTTACAGCGCGAGGATTGATCAAGACCTGCGGGTCCGGCCGACGTTTTTCGCCGTCCCGGCGGTCGATGTCGACCACCAGTATTTGCTTTAAAACGCCCACTTGAGGACCGGCCAAACCGACGCCGGGAGCCGCGTACATTGTTTCGAACATATCCTCGACCAGTTTCTGAATTGTGCGGTCTACTTTCTCGATCGGCGATGATTTTTGTTTCAGAATCGGGTTGGGATATTTCACGATTTCCAAAATCATAAGATTCCTCTACATCATTTGTTGGGGATCGACATCAACCAGCATCCTCACCGTCGAGGGTAAGATACGGCGGGAAACTTCGTCAAGGAATGGTTCCAGCTCCCGATGGAGTTTAAAAAAAGAACGGCTCTTGATCAGGAGGTGCCAGCGGACCTTGTTGCGGATTCGTTCCAGAGGGCAAGGGGAAGGCCCCAGGACCCGGTGATCGGTTGAGTCTTTTATGAGTGACAGGTTTTCAAGTCGATTTTTGATGGTCCGGATTGTTCTTTCAACCGCCCCGCCGTTTCTCCCGTAAAGAATGATTCGGATCAGCCGGCAGAAAGGGGGATAGAGTCCTTTCTGTCGATGGGCGAGCTCCGTTTCGATCCAGGGATCGATCTTCTGCTGGGTGCAGGTAATCATGACCGGATGTTCTGGATTGAAGGTTTGTATGAGGACACGACCGGGCCGTTCGCTGCGCCCCGATCTTCCGGCGACTTGAGTCAAGAGCTGGAACGATCGCTCTGCGGCACGAAAATCGGGAAGTGACAGAATGCTGTCGGTGTTCAGGATGCCAACCAGCGAGAGGTAAGGGTAATCGTGCCCTTTACTGACTATTTGTGTGCCGATTAAAATATCGAGATGACGCTCCTTCATTCGTGTCAGGATTTTTCGTGTTGCGTCTCCTTGGGCGGTGTCTCGATCGAGTCGACCTATTCGTGCCTTGGGAAACAACGAGCCTACCTCTTCTTCCAATCGTTCGGTGCCTATTCCTTCCTGTTTGAGGGGGAGTTCCTTGCAACGGGGGCAGCGGGAAGGAAGGGGCTGTTTGGCGTCGCAATAGTGGCAGCGAAGGGTCGCCTCCTTTTTGTGAAACGTGAGTGTCATGTCACAGGAATCACAGAGTGCGATATACCCGCAGCGGCTGCAACTGACGTACGGGGCAAAGCCGCGGCGGTTCAAAAAGAGGAGACTCTGTTCCTCCTTCTTGAGATTTTCCTGAAGCTCCTGCCGGAGTTCTTCGGAGAGGAAATGGCCCCTGTTTTCCCGGAGGCGTCTGTCGATCACGCGGATATGGGGGGGCGACATCCCGCAGGGGCGATGGGGCAGTGAGAGGAGGGTCAGTTTCTTCTGGCGGACCCTGTAAATCGACTCCAGTGAGGGGGTGGCTGATCCGAGAATGACAGTCGCCTCCTCTTCCTTGCCTCTCCAAAGCGCCAGATCGCGGGCATGGTAACAAAACCGCTCCTCCTGTTTGTAAGAGGAATCATGCTCCTCATCCACCACAATCAGTCCCAGGGTGGTGAAGGGAAGAAAGATTGCGGATCGTGTTCCCAACACCAGGCGAATCTCGCCGCATCGGACCTTTTCCCAAACCTGCACCCGTTGGGCCTCCGTGAGACCACTGTGGTAGGGAACAACAGGCCCCGGAAGGGCTCCTTGGAGGCGTCCCAACAACTGGGGGGTCATTGAAATCTCCGGGACAAGGATCAGTGCCGATCGATTCTCTTTCCATGCCTTCTGCAAGAGATGGATATAGATTTCCGTCTTCCCGCTCCCTGTAACCCCTTGCAGGAGGAAGGGAGTGGCCGGCAAGGCGACTATTTTTGCCAAAACAGCCTGTTGTTCCGGTGTCAATTTTACTGGTTTGATCTCCTGAAACGAGTTCTCTTCGGGGGGGGTAGGGCGAGCTCGTCTTCCCCTCTTTTTCATTTTTAGGAAGGAAGGGGGAAGGAGATGGCGGAGTACCTCTCCGATAGGGGTCAAATAGTAGTAAGAGGCCCAACGCAGCAACTTGATCTGAATCGGCGTGAGAAGAGGTTCATCGTCCAGCAAGGAATAAACCTGTTTTAATCCACGTTGGTGGATCGATTGGGATTCCCCTAAAAGACATCCGATGACCGTCTGCCGCCCCAAGGGAACCAGGAGACGGACACCCGGTTTTGCCTCTTGCGTGATGGAAAGCTCGTAGGTGAGCGGATGGGGAATGCGATAGGGGAGGACAACATCGACAAGCATCGGTTGGCACAGCTACCTTTTCTAAAAATCTCTTGCCATGAAAAAAGGAATTCACTAGGTTCCGCCCCATTATTTTTCACCAAAAGGAGGTATGAAGTATGGGAGACAAACAACGCGGAACCGTCAAGTGGTTCAACGATAGCAAGGGGTATGGGTTCATCACGCCGGAGGATGGTGGAAAGGACGTGTTTGTCCATCACACCAATATCCAGGCCGATGGTTTTCGGACCCTTTCGGAAGGTCAGCTTGTCGAATTTCTTGTTGCCGAGGGGCCGAAGGGGCCTCATGCAACAGAAGTCAACAGTCCCGTTGTGTGAGGCAAAGCAACAAAACAAGCGGATAGCCGATCATATAGTAAGAGTTGGCTATGACATTATTTTTGAGAAGCATCGCCTCTTTGGGTTCTCTCTTCCTGATCAGTTGTCTAGCCCATGAAGAGGTTGTCCAATTACCTACTACGCCTCGTCCTCAGGATGGGGATCCGGATCAGACAAAGGTTGAGATTGAGGATCTGCCCGATGGCGGAAAGCGAATGGTTGTCAGTAATCAGTGCAGTACGGATATACATGCTACCTTTTTGACCCACTATGCCTATCGGCTTCACCAGGAATATGACGAACTTTTTCTGGTACGAAAACCTGGCTTTCAGTATCCGTGTCCCCGAGAGACAACCTATAAAATTGAAGAGCCGGTTTCTGATACCCGTTTTCTCAAAATCCCTTGCCTAGAAGGATATTTCCGGGCCGTCCTGGAAGGACGGTGTGTCTCCAAAGGAGAGCTTAATGAATAAAAGTTGTTTTTGTTAGCAACAGCGTTCTGAACAGCTCGATCTAACCTCCGATGGTTACTGCGTCGGCAGTTGCAGCAACGCTCGGTGCGAACGTTATCGCCGATATCATTTCGGACGGATTTCTTCACTACAACTACAGACTGGATCAGGGAATCGTCGACAAGCCGTTTGGTGAAAAGGTGGAATCCCCCTTTTGGGGGACCCGCCTGCAGCATCATATTGGGATCCCGATTGCCGTGACTCTAACGGAGTATCTCTCCCAGGGGATCTTCAAGAAAGCCCTTCGAACAGCCTCTTTCAAGGTCGAGACCCATCCACGGGCCTATCCTCTCCACAACGTCTGTTTCATCATTGTTGGCATTTTACTTTATTGTGGCCTCGATGCTGCTCTGAATCCCGAGTATAAAGGCCATCGCACGGAGTCATTCACAAAGGAAATTTATCCGACTCTTCGTGGTACTGCAGCCTCTATCGTTCCTATTCTTATGTTTGAGGGGACGGTCGTTCGTCTCTTTAGCAAGGTGACCCCATTTGTTAACTGGGCTGCGGATGACCTCCTGACCGATGTTGCTGTCTATCTGACTGTTAAAGGGTTTGGCTGGAACGACTATGGTGCCTGGGGTTTGACCGATCGTGAAAGGAAGAGGAATGGCCTCACAAAGCCTCCTCAAGGATGTAGTAGCTTCTTGAGTGTTGATTTTGTTTGACAGGCTGTTTCTTTATTGCTATCCCCCGGCCCGCGTAGCTATCTAACTAAAACAATAGGAGGAGGAACACTATGTTCAACAGCTACAAGATGTTGGCCGTTCTCATCGTAACGGCCCTGCTGGTCCTGCCGGCCTGCTCAAAGAAAGAGAGCGCTCCGGCGGCCGAAGTTCAGGAAGAAGTAACCGAGGCTGCCCCGGCAGCTGAGGCTGCTCCTGCCCAGGCTGAACAGGCACCTGCAGCGGCTGGTGAGGCTGCCCCTGCTGAAGCTGCAGAGCAGTAAAAGTTCGCTGGTTTTAGCAAGGAAACAATGCCGGATGGGGAATACCCCTCCGGCACTGTTTTTTTAAATGAGACAATCTCCAGGGGAAGTTGTTTTAATCACCGGTTCTGCCAAGAGGGCCGGCCGGGCGATTGCGTTGGCGTTTGGTTCTTTGCAATACAGGCTAGCGATTCATTACCGATCCTCCCGTTGCGAGGCGGCGGGCCTTCGATCTCAATTACGTTCTCAAGGGACTGAGGCCGGGCTTTTTCGGGCTGACCTTTCCAGGGTGTCGGGGGTCAAAAGACTTGTTTCGCAGGTGGAGAGAGAGCTTGGTCCTATCACCTGCCTTATTAATAATGCAGCCAATTTTTTACGAACGCCTCTTGAGGCATTAAGAGAGAAAGATTGGAATAGGAGCCTTGATACCAACCTCAAAGGCCCCTTTTTTTTGGCACGTGAGGCAGGACTTTTGATGAAAAAAAGAGGCATGGGTATCATCATTAATATCTCTGATTGGGCCGGTCTTGATCCGTACCCAAGCTACCTTCCCCATAGTATTGCAAAGGCGGGGCTGATTGCCGGAACACGTGGTTTGGCCAAGGCGCTTGGTTCTTCGGTCAGGGTTTATGGGATCGCTCCCAAAAAAATGAAGTCCTTTAACCCTCTGGCACGACTGATTCTCCGGATGGTGAGGGGAAGCTGTTTTCAGAGCGGTGCGACGTATGGAGTTGACGGGAAAAAGCTCGTTAGTTAAACCGCACTCATGTATCGCATTCATACAGCGGTCGATTTTTGTTACGGCCACCGACTTCTCGATTACGAAGGACCTTGCCAACATCTCCATGGCCACAATGCTCGTGTGGAGGTGATACTCCGTGGAGACACCCTTGATCATCGAAATTTTTTGTACGACTTCAGCGAACTCAAGGATTGTCTATCGGAATGGGTCCATAAGAATTTTGACCATCGGATGTTGCTCAACAAGTCGGATCCGGTTGTCCTGGCCTTGCGGGAGCTGGGAGAACCGGTTGTGCTTTTTGATACCAATCCAACCGCGGAGGCGATTGCCAAGAAGATCCATGATTTCTTTGTGGAGAAGAATCTTCCCGTTGAAGAGGTCAAAGTTTGGGAGAACCAAAAGGCTTGGGTTTCCTACGGAGAAAATTCATGAAAAAAATTCTGGTTTTTCAACATGCCGACTCAGAGACGTTGGGAAATCTGGAGAAGGAAATCAAACTCCAGAATCTGGAATTTGAGACACTCCGAACCTTTGACCACCCGGTCTTCCCTTCCGGGAAGGATTTGGAGAATTACGGGGCGGTGATCAGCCTGGGAGGCCCTCTGGCTGTCTATGAAGCCTCCCGACATCCTTGGATGGTCAAGGAATTGCTGATTCTCAAGGAGGCACTTCGCCAGAAGAAGCCGATTCTGGGAATTTGCCTGGGGGCCCAGCTTTTGGCAGCGGCCGCCGGGGCCAAAGTGGTGAAGGGGCCGATCAAGGAGATCGGCTGGGGATGGATTCAATTCGACGACTGGTTTTCAAGACGGAATCCACTCACCTTTCAAGTTGATTTGAAAAAACGGCACAGGGTGTTTCAATGGCATGGGGACACCTTTAATCTCCCTCCGGAGGGGTACCGTCTTGCCTGGAATGACAGTTATCCGGTCCAGATGTTCTCCTTCCAGGGGAATGCGATCGGGATCCAGTTTCACGTCGAGACGACGGAGAAGATGATTTATGATTGGGTTTCTGATGGGCGTGACAAAATCGTCAAGAACGGGTTCGATCCGGAAAAGATTCTGGAGGAATCGGTCAGCTATTTGCCTGATCTTCAGAAGATGAGTCACAAGTTCTTTTATGGATTTGCCTCGTTGATTCGCGAAAATCGGCGAGTGGTGGCCTGAAATCGATGCAGGGACTGTTGACACAACTTCCCGTCTGGGTGCTTTTTCTGATTCTCCCGGCCGGATTTTTTCTCCTTTTTCTTTTAAAAAAAGCGCTTCTTAAGATTTTGATCCGTTGGTCAGCCAAGTCTGAAAATCAATGGGATGATCTGGTGGTGCATGCCCTCAATTATCCCATGACCCTTGTTCTGCTTGCCTTTCTGATCGGTCTTCTTCCCGTTCTCTTTTCATGGCCGGATCGATGGAATGAGCTGCTCCATCTGGCCACCAAACTGCTGGCGATTCTGGCGGTGGCCCTCTTTATCCAAAAGTTGCTCATCAGCCTGCATCATCGTTATGTGGCAACCCGCGAATCTTTAAAAACCTATTCCGGCTTGCTCAAGGTTGTTATCTCGGTCGGAGTTTACGCCATTTTCCTTCTGATCTTTCTTGATACCGCCGGGATCTCCATCACACCGCTTATCGCCTCATTGGGTGTTGGGAGCGTGGCCGTTGCCTTGGCCCTTCAGGATACCCTCTCCAATCTTTTTTCAGGTTTTTACATGGTTGTCGACCAGCCGGTGCGGGTGGGGGATTACGTTGAAATAGAATCGGGGCAGGCGGGATCGGTGGAGGCGATCGGATGGCGAAGTGTACGATTACGAACCCTGGCAGGTAACGTGGTGATCGTTCCGAATTCGAAGATGGCAGGAAGTCTCATTGTTAATTACCGTCTCCCTCAGCCTGATATGGCGATTACTGTTCCGGTGGGTGTCTCTTACAACAGCGATCTGGAGCGCGTGGAGAGAACCAGCATAGAAGTTGGCAGGGACGTGATGAAAGGAACCGTGGGTGGCGTGCCAGGCCATGAACCGCTTGTCTTATTCAAGGAGTTTGGCGAGTCGAGTCTCAATTTCAATGTCATCCTGCGGATCCGGACTGTAGAAGAGAAGGCTCTCGTGGTGCATGCCTTCATTAAAAAACTTCACCAACGTTTTCAGAAGGAGGGGATTGTCATCCCCTATCCGACACAGACGATTCATCTGAAACAAGAGCCTTGACGGCAACGATGCAACAACAATTGCTTTTCTGGTACCGTCGGCACAAACGTGATCTTCCGTGGCGAAGGACAAAGGACCCCTACCGGATCTGGGTCTCGGAGATCATGCTTCAGCAGACAACCGTAGAGACCGTCATTCCTTATTACCATCGATTTTTAGAGAGGTTTCCGACGGTCCGATCCTTGGGTCGAGCTCGTGAAGAGTCGGTCTTAAGGCTTTGGTCGGGGTTGGGGTATTATTCACGGGCAAGGAATCTTCACAGTGCCGCGAAGATTTTGATTGCTGATGTCACCCGTTCTCTTGCAACATTCCCAAAAACGGCTACCGACTGGCAACAACTCCCTGGTGTCGGTCGCACCACCGCCGGTGCAATCGTCTCGATTGCCTTTGATCAAAGGGCTCCGATTTTGGATGGGAATGTGATTCGGGTGCTCTCACGGGTTTTTGCAATCGAGGATCATCCAAAAACGGGTCATGGTCAGAAAATCTTTTGGCGGAAGTCGGAGGAGATTCTTCCTCAAAAAAATTGCGGTGATTTTAATCAGGCCTTGATGGAGCTCGGTGCCACTGTTTGTCATGTAACGAACCCCGCCTGTCCCGACTGCCCTCTCTCATCGTTCTGTCTTGCCAGAAAAGAAGGTCAGATGGAGTCGTATCCGCGCGGAAGAGGAAAAACTGTTTATCGTAATGTCCTGATGAGTGCGGCCATGGTTCGGCGAAACGGCTCTTTTTTAATGGTTCGCCGCCCCGATAAGGGATCTTTGAAGAAGATGTGGGAATTTCCGATGGTGGAGGGGAATCTTCACAAATTGGTCAAGGCGTTTCCGGTGATTCCGCAAAAAGAACTCCCGATCGTTCGACATGCGGTCATGAATCGAAGGCTTACGATTGCTCCTTATCTCTGCACCTTGGTTTCCAGTAAAGGGATGAGATCTTCAAGGTGGATTGCCAAGAAATCGGTCCTCGCCCTGCCGACTTCTTCAATGAATCTTAAGCTCGCAAGGCTGTTCTAATCTGTTTTCTTTGTCTCTTCCTTGAGATATTTACGCCACCGGCTGTGGGTGTCTTTCTTAAGGGCGCTCAGGAATTCCGCGAGGTGCCGTACCTCAATCCCGACAAACGGGAAGGTTGTATGAGGAGAGGTGACGAAGTTGCCTCCATAGCCAAACGCGAGAAAATCAAGGACGGTTAATCCCACGCCTCCAAAACCATCGAGCTGTTCGGTAACGATATTATCACCCCCTCCGAAAGGGGTAACGTCTTTCCGGAGCAGGAGCCCCAGAAAGAGGTTCGCCCGGACGGCCCTCGTCATCTTTGACAAGAGGCTGTATTTTTTTTCCGGGTCCATGGCGCGCGCGACGGAGAAGGAGACGGCTGCTGTGGAATAGGCGGCTTGAATGATTCCACCGGGGTTCGGAGTGAAAAGATTGAGTGGTTGGACAAAGGCGATATCGATATCCCAGTTGGTTCCCTGGTGATGATAACGAAAATAGTAATTGTAGACTTTGGACGGATTCTTCAGGTCGGTCATCTGCAGGGCCAGAAGATCCCCCTCGTCAAATTCATACTGCAACAGAAGGCCGTACATATAAAGGGTGTTGGTCTTGCCGGTCTCAACCAATCTCTCGAGGTTGACGATTTTCCGGTTTGCTTGACGGTTGAAAACTCGTTCCGAGACCTTTTGCTCAAGTGAGGAGCTCTCCTGAAAGAGGGCAATCGAGGAGAAGCTGCCTCGGTGATGAATCCCCAATTCCATACGGTAGGAATTTGCCATGTTTTTTGGAAGCCGGATCGCCCCCCACTGGGTCAGAATACAGGGGGTTGCAACGCAGGCCTCGGCAGAAAGATAGTTTCTCTCCCCTTTTTTGTCGCCACGGTCATATTCGGCAAGCGGTGTTCCTGCCCTAAGGGGTGTTGGAAGAGGCGTGACAACCAACAAAAAAAATGCGACGAATAATAAACGCATGAACTCCTCGCTCGTCGTCAGGCTCTACTCCGTCCATTCCCTTTTGTCCAAACTCTTCTTTTTTCTGCCGATCATCGTTATCTGGTTTCGTGATCAGGGTTTTAGCCAGTTTCAGGTGACCCTGATCATGAGCTCTTTTTTCCTCTCCGCTACGGTCGCTGAGATCCCGAGCGGAATTTTCTCAGACAAATACGGTTATCGCTGGGCCCTCTTCATCACCGGCATCCTGGAGGCGATTGGAATGGTGCTCATTGCCAATGCGGATCATTTTATCACGGCCTTGATCGGTGAGGTCTTAAACGGCATCGGCTATGCCTTTTACACCGGCTCGAAGGAATCTTACCTGTTCCATTTTTTAACCATTACGCGGGAGGACGGCACGTATCAAAAGCGTTTTGCGCGCGCCAAACTGTTTGAGTTCATCGGAATGGCCGCCGGGGGGCTTGTCGGTGGATCGATCTACATTTACTGGAAGGAGCTTCCTTTTTATCTCTCGGCGATCAGCTTCGTTGCCTCCTCCTTGCTCATTTTTTACCTCCCCACCGTCCGCCAGGGGGCTAGCGATTCCATTTCCAGCCTTAATCATTTGAGGCAAGGGATCGAACATATTCGGACGGGGGATCAGGATTTAAAGACACTCCTCGCCTTTTATTGTGCCTATCTCTCCTCCATGCTGATCTTTCTCGTGACCTTAAATCAGCCGTATCTTCGAGAATCGGGGATCCCTCTCTCCTATTTTGGCCTTGTCTTTCTCGGTTTCCACCTTTGTTCCATGGGGGGGAGTGAAGTGGCGAGGCACCTCCCTGGTGAGCAGCTGACCCGGCGGCTCTTCTTCTTCATCGGTCTTGGGCTTGCCAGTGGAATCATGGTGCTCGGCTTTTTCAGAAGCCCATTCTCTATCCTGCTGATTTTCGGGATCCATTTTCTCTGGGGGCTCTTTTTCCCGGTTACGAGTCAGGCAACCAACCGGTTGATCGACTCCCGATGGCGCGGGACCGTTTTGGCTGCGCAGGACTTTGTCCAGAATCTTTTGTTTGTTATCCTGGCGCCACTCCTTGGATGGATCACGGATGAAAGAGGTCTTTCTACGGCGCTCTGGCTCTTGGGGGCGTTTGCCGGCCTGACGCTTCTCTTTTCGCTCAAGATGAGGCTTGGGCGTAAGTAGTCGGCTATCCGTTCTTTAGCCCCACAACCTTTCCACCCAATTGACGAATCCACCGGCGTGGAGGCTGGTTGCTCAAAGCTTGGCGTTGGGTGTGAAGGAAATCCGGCGCAATTTCCGGCGAAAACACCCCCTCCTTTCTCGCCAAATCCTTCCCCCTCATCCCGAGGTCAGATTGAGAATCCTGTCTTAAAAGGGGCGGCGGAGGCCCTCGATCAGATTGAGCGGGGGACTCAACATATCAAACGGTTCCCCCTGCCTTATGGGCATCGGCCCCTTTTTCAGAGCTGGCTCTCACCGGACCTGGATGTTCATTATGAATTTTTCGGAAAGTTTTTTGGTTATCCCGTTGCCCGACTACAAAAAGGGTGGGTCTATTTCCACTCCGATGAGGGGAGCTACTTTGAGACCGTGAACCCGGTTGTCTGGCGTGACGGAAAGATTGAGTCGGGACTCCTCAAGGTTCATGGACGCGTCGGGTTGACGATGAATAAACATTTTGATCGTGGGAAGATGCCTCTCTGGCTGGCTCTGGATAGGGTGCGTTTTGAAAACGGGAGGATCTATGCAACGGCTCGCACGTTTGTTGATGAGCGTCCCCCTTTCCCGCGTTTTGCCGACGAGGAACCGACGATCGACGCTGACCGGTTGCTCCTCCATTATAAATTCGGGTGTGCTAATTCACGGGGGGAATATGATGTGACCCCCGCTTTGGAGGAGTTTTTTCAGGGCTATTTTGAGGAACCCGCCCCCTCGGAACCGTTTGTCACCGGATTAAAAGGTTCCCGGCTCCTGGAGCTATTCGAGAGAACCTGGCAGAAAAAGAATCCATCCCCTCCCGGGACCGATTTCCCGCATTGGCCCTCCTGGAGGGAGACCGTGGAGGCGATCCAGGAGTTTGATTTTGAGGATCCGCTCTTTCAGGACAGGGAATCGGGCGAGGAGCTGACGGTCCGCAGTTTGGAGAATCTCATCCATCCGAATCAGTGGGGTTCTTCAGCCTTTTCGCCGGCCGTTCATCTGCGTCTTAAGGAAATCGGGTATATTGGAAGGCAGCATCGCTTATCCGTGGAGTTGGATCAGATCGATTTTATCATCCCCCAGGACCTTGTTTGGCACGATCCGAAAAATTTCTCCGGGACCGTGGAGGTCCGGTTGGGGCGGCTGGTCCACAAGGGGTTGCTTAAAGAGGGCCTTGTCGTTGAATCGCCGGACAAGATTATTTTTAAATTTCAAGGCGGTCCTGATGGCATCCAGATTGTCCAAAACGCCGGCCGGCTTTCTATTAACAGTTTTCAGCATGAGCTCTCCGCCAGGCTGACAGATATTTTCTTGAATCTCCTCTATGATTATCGATCTCGTCAGCTCTCCCTGACAGGGGGGCTTCATTTTGATGGCATGGCAGGAAAGGCGATTCGTCTCCTGCCCCAGTTGACCCTTCAGGGGGAATGGGGCACTCATTGTGGATTTCGGTCCGAAGACCTTCTGGCGAACGGCGCCTTGATCAGTTGTCGAGGGAACCTCCGTGATTTTTCGATGGAGCGCCTTGGTTCCGAAGGAGTTTCTTCGTTGAGGGTCAATTTGGATCGTGCTGTTTTCAGGGGGGGGCGACTTTATTACAGCGGCCAGCAAGACCCCCTTCGTTTTAATCTCAAGGCGCTGGAGGGGAGATCAGGATTCCGGTTTAAAACACCGAAGGGTGCCAAGGGAGACTTCAAAACCCGGCTTCTTGTTTCCCAGCTGGAAGGGACTATCTCACCTTCCGGGACGGTCCATATGGAATCTTCTCACCCGCTCGCCTCCGCACCATTCGCGGTTTTAGAGGGAGGGGGTGTTTTACGTCGGTCGGACGGTTTGACGATCCCGATCCGGCAGGGGCTTATCAACCTCTTCTCCGTTGACTACTCGCCGTTCAAGGATCGTTGGCGTTTTCAGGGACTTCTTCAGGCCGACCACGAAAATCGCCCTGCCGACTACCTGCAGGCCGATCGCGATCAGGTCCTGTCATGGTCAGGTGAGCCGCAAAAGATCAGTGCGACCCTGTCGCTCCACGATTGGGAGATCGATCGTAAAGGGGCCCTGATCTTTAATGAAGGTGAACTGCTCGGTCGCTCCGTCGATCGTCGGGAAGTTTCCTCCCCTTCGTTATTTCCACAAGAAGCCGCTTCGCTCCCGACCGTCCTCCCTCCTCCGCTCCAGATTGAAACTAAACGGGAGGATCCGGCGGAGAGTCCTCTCCTCCCGGCGCTTCGTCAAATCCTTGGGAGTTTTGTTGCCTCCATCGACCAGATCAATCGTCTGCAGGTCGACCTGCCCCAGAATCCGACTGAGACCGAGATACCGCTTTGGGGGGATAACCTTACGGTGAGCTTTCGGTTCCCCCAAAAAATCTCCTGGAAGATGGAGATGGGGACCTGGCCTGACCGTCGTACGGGAGAAGAGAAGGTTGCCTTTTTTTCCGTCGGTCCCCAGAGACCGATTCGAGCCTGTCTGAATCTTTTTGGGCGATGCATCACGGAAGAAGAGGTTGTCTTTGAGGGGGTCAGGCTTCATACCGAGGAACTTCCGCCGGAACAGTTTGACTGGACCCGTTTTCAATGGAGTGAACCCCAAGGGTATAAACCTGGGGAGCTTATTCTTCGGCTCTCTCACGGTGGCGGCCTTGTCAATTTGGTGAAGCTCCTGTTTGAGAGCCAGGGATTGGATCCGGCCTCTTTTGGCGTGAAGCAGGACGGAACAAGCTGGCGGCTCCCGCTCGATTGGGATCAGATCAGGAAATTGATCGGTGCCATTCTGAACCGCTCCGATGATAACGGTGCCTCTGGCGGTTCTCGTCCCACGGGATTACCAGCCAAGATTCGTAACACCCCCTCGTTTCTCTGGGATGAGATGACCGGTGTTATTGATCTCCAGTTTCAAGGGGGACCCAGAGAGTTTCGGCTCGAAGGGGCAGGGAAGGTTCGTACCGATCTTTTGTTTGAGATGGATTCCAAGGCTCCTCTGAGGATCTGGAGGAATGAGCGAGATGGAAAAATAGGGGCTGATCCTTTTCACCTCCCCCATATCCGTTTGTCTGCCTCTCCATTTCTCCTGGAGCTCAAGGATTTTCAGGTTGGTGAAAAATCAAGGTTCGTGATTGATCCTGGCCGGCGGAAATTACACGCCCCCTATCACCTTGATTTGCTCCAATTCCGTTTTAAACCTTCCGAAGGATCTCCCACATGGGATGGGGCTGTTACCTCGCTTGCCGGTAGGAATCTCACCTTCAATAAGGGAAATGAAACGGATCAGCTGGATCCGATGCAACGCCGTTTTGAGACCTCGACGATCGGCTCAGACGAACTTCGGTTTGACTTCTCTCTTCAAAAGGCGTGTGAGGAATCGGCAGTTCATTGTAAGACCGCGCGGTTCGAGGGTTCCCCTCGCATCAGCCGGATTTTTTCCTTAAAGCAGTTTCCCCACCGTCTTGAAATTGGCTTTGGCAAACTTGAGGATCGCCAGATGAGCTTTGTGGGGGGGCATTTTGTTATCCCGCGCCTCCATTATAAGGCGAACAGGGGGGGGATAATCTCCGTTCCGTCGGGATCAGGAGGGATTTTTGATCAGGACTTCTACCTCTCTTTGCCGGAGCTCACTTTCTCTGCCGGAGGTACGATGGAGTTGGAGAAAGGCCTGACACTTCGACTCCGGGAGACGAGTTATGCACGCGGGGTCAACATCCAGGCCCGAAACGATGAGGTCCAGTTTTCAGGTGATGAGGTTCATCTTGCCTTTGACCGGATGACGCTCGACTTCTTGAAGAGCTTAGGATTACCACACCTGGAAGCGACCCTTCAGACAGCCGATTTTGACGGCTTCCTGGCCCAATCGACGGCTCGGAACAGAGATATCGATCTGCAGGGAAGGATGCGGTTCTCTTCCAAAGGGCATCTTACCCTTCATCATCACCACCCCTCCATTGACGTCGATCATCTTGAGTCGGATTTTTCCTTGAAGCTGGATGCCCTCCGACGCCTTCAAACAACAGAAGGGGATCTCTCTCTCTTGGAATTTGAGGGCCTAACCCTCAAGGTGGCCGATCTCCATGCCCAACTGGCCCTTCTGGGAATTTTTGAGACCCATCTGGCGCATGAATTGAATCATCGACACCCTCATTTTGAAGGAGAGTTGATGATCCGGAAAGGGAGGATCCGGATCCAGAAGATTCCGGGCCAGACAACCCCGACTGTTTCTGTGGAACTGAACGGCATCTCGCTTAACCAAAATGGGACGAGTTACGAGACGACATTGCAGCTCGGAGGGAAGGGGAGTAGTGTGGGGCTGGAGTTTCCGGATATTCAGTTCAACCTGAGCGGCCAGGGGGCGGTTGTTTTTACCAACGAGGGTGGTGTCTGGAGGAGGCAGATTACGCTCGGCCCCTCCGAACTCTACCTCTTGTTTCAAGGGGGGAGGGTGAGGAGAAAATGAGATAGGCCGTACTCTCTAAGAGTACATTTTATGGTCAACTAGGTACCTTTAGTAGCATCCTTTTCAAATTGAAGTCGACGATACTACTATGAGAGCTTCAACAATCCTAGACTTTACCTTAACAGCTCTGGGAGTTCTGGTGTTACCCCAATTAGTGGTCGGATATAACACCGCGCTTCGACCGGTTCTTCCATCCCGCATAAAAGAGGATGGGGAATTGAAGACACCTGACGAGTTCGCTCGCGAATTTGGCCCAACCTGTCAGGCGTCTTATAACCAATTATTTGGAGACAACCCTTCTGAGTGGATAAGTGCAGAGCGTCAATTTACGTGGATTAAAAATAACTGTGACCCAAAACTCCTCCCACAGCAGTACGATTCCTCGCTCGCCAGATGTCACGTAGGGCATATTTATAAAGAAATTGGTCGTGGCATTTTTGCCTTTAACATGAGCGTTTTTGGTTTTATAGCCCTTGGCGGGGTTAGTTTTGCTCGACTCCAGGGAAAGTTGACAACAAGAGAAGCTCTCTTGATCCTTGGCATTGCCAGCTTCTCCCTTTCGGTTGGTGGGTATGTCTTTGGAATGTTGGAGGGGAGCAGCTCCGTCGTCAAAAAAAGCAAGTTCGATCGGTCTTATCAAAAAGATTGCGGTGACTTCGAAATACGGTAGGTTCAGCCAAACAGCCTAAACAATCTCTTTAATTTTTTTGACAATACAGGACGCGGAAATCCCGGCAGCCTCTAGCAATTCAGCCGGTTTGCCGGAGCGAGGCATCTCACAAACGGCCAGTTTAATGATCGGGACAGAAGGCTTCTCGGCAAATACGTTGAGCACGGCGTCTCCGATTCCCCCTTCAAACCAGTGATCCTCCACAACAAGAATCGCCTTCGTCTCCTGGGCCGCCTTGCGAAGCGTCTTTTCATCAAGTGGCTTGACGGAATAGCAATCGATCACCCGGATGGAGATCCCCTCTTTCTGAAGCTGATCATACGCCTTGAGTGCCTCGAACAATGTGACACCGGCCGCAACAACCGTCACCTTGTCTTGTGAAGAGGACTTGATCGTTTTGGAACCACCAATCGGGAATTTTTCATCAGATGGGTAAATAACAGGTGTCGCCGGCCGGCTGGTTCGGATATAGACAATCCCCTCTCTCTTCACAGACTCTTCGACGAGATGTCCCGTCGCCACGGCATCGGAAGGATAAAGAACGGTACTCCCTGAAATCGATCGAAACATCGCAATATCTTCCAATCCCATCTGCGAGGGACCATCCTCACCAATCGAGACCCCTACATGGGATCCAACACACTTCAAATTGGCCCGACTGACCGCGGCCATCCGAATCTGGTCAAACGCGCGCGTCAAAAAGGCGGCAAAGGTCGAGGCAAACGGAACCTTCCCCCGTTTCGAAAGCCCCAATGCCACACCGATCATGTTCTGTTCAGCGATGAACATCTCAAAATAGTTTTCCGGATGCCTCTGTGCAACAATCTCCGAGAAGGTCGAATTACTCGTATCGCCATCGACTGCGACAATCTCGGGGTAACGATCGACAAGGGAGGCAAGAACCTCTCCGTACGCCTTCCGGGTCGCAATGGAGTTCCCCGGTTTGTAAGCAGGACCGCTCTCATTCTTGACCGGTCTCTTCTCCGGTCGGCGATCCTCCGGTTTTTGTACCTGCCCGACCCTCTTCAAATCAACCGGACCGATCTCCTGAAGCGCCTTTTCGAGCTCCTGACGCGACAACGCCTTGCCATGCCAGCCGAGTTTGTCCTCCAGAAAGGAGACCCCCTTCCCCTTGAGCGTCTTGGCAATAATCACCTTCGGACGAGATTCTGTATTGCTCAGGAAACGATCATACGCCGACTCGATCTCCGCTATGGAATGGCCATCGACAATCGCCACCTCCCACCCAAATGCCGAAAATTTCTTGGCAAACGACTCGACATCATGCCCCCACATCGTCTCCCGGCTCTGACCGATCCGGTTGATGTCGACGACCGCAATCAGATTATCCAGCTTGTAATAAGCGGCCAGCTGAACCGCCTCCCAGACCGACCCCTCTGCCAACTCACCATCCCCCAGGAGTACATAGGTTCGGTACGTGAGCTTATCGAGATACCTGGCGTTGAGTGCCATCCCAACACCTATTGATAATCCCTGTCCCAAACTGCCGGTCGCAACTTCCGCGTAGGTAAAGCGGGGGGTCGGGTGTCCCTCGAGAGGGCTCTCGTAAAGACGCAAACCGTTTATCTGTTCCTGCGAGAGTTTTCCGGCCGCCGCAAACAACGCATAATAAAGAGGGGCGGCATGCCCCTTGGAAAAGATCAAACGGTCATTATTAGGCAGTGCCGGCCTTGCAAGGTCGAACCGGAGATACTTAAAAAAGAGGGTCGTCATCAAATCGGTCGCAGAGAGGGAGGTCGTTGGATGTCCGGAGCCCGCCTCCGTTGTGGAGGTCAGGATATAATACCGAACAAGACGGGCGAGTGACGCCAGATCGGCCGGTTCAACCATGGGGCGGCTATTAGTCATCGAGGGGGAAAAAGGCAAGCCAAGAGTCAAAGAAGAATCTATACTTTTTGAATGAGGCATGGAAACATAAACACCAAGTTGAAGAGACAATTCTCCATTCTTCTTGTAACACTTTTGACCTTTCTCCCTCTCTATGCCGATCCCAAGAAGGAAGAGGAGGCAAAGGTTCCGCCGGTCCCATACGAAGAGCTCGATCTCTTCGCAAAGGTCTACCATTACATCCAAAACCATTACGTTGAAGAGGTCGATGGCAAAAAGGTGATTGAGGGGGCGATTGACGGGATGCTCCGCTCGCTCGATCCCCACTCCAGTTTTTTAAGGCGTGATGTCTACAACGAGCTCAAGGTCGATACGGAGGGACAATTTGGGGGTATCGGTATCGAAATTACAATAAAAGATGAGGTGCTGACCGTTGTCACCCCGCTTGAGGGGACACCGGCCTATAAGGCGAAGATCGAGGCCGGCGACAAGATCATCAAGATCGATGGCACTCCCACTAGAGAGATGTCACTCGCCGATGCCGTTTCAAAGATGCGCGGCAAGAAGGGGTCCAAAATTACGCTCACGTTGGTGCGAGAAGGGAAGAAGCAACCGTTCGACGTCGTGCTCACGCGTGAGGTGATCCATATCCAGAGTGTCCGGTCCGAACTTCTTGAGAAACAGTATGGCTATGTCCGGATCAATTCATTTCAGGAAGGGACGAGCCGTGAACTCACCAAGGCGTTACAACGACTAGGCAAGGGGACCCTCCTGAAAGGACTCATCCTCGATCTTCGAAACAATCCCGGTGGACTTCTGGATGAGGCAATCGCTGTCGTCGATTCCTTTCTCAAAGAGGGGGTCATTGTATCGACCAAGAGTCGTGATCAGGAGACCGATCGTAAACTGGCTCAGGACGACGGCAATGAGCCTAATTATCCGATCGTTCTCCTCATTAACGGCGGCTCGGCCTCCGCCTCGGAGATCGTTGCGGGGGCGTTGCAGGACCACCACAAGGCGGTCCTCCTGGGAACGACCACCTTTGGCAAGGGCTCTGTTCAAACCGTTTATGAGCTCGATAAGGGGACGGCGCTTAAGCTCACGATTGCGCGCTACTACACCGCCTCGGGTCGCTCCATCCAGGCCGAGGGGATCAAACCGGATATCGTGGCAACCCAAGAGGCGCCCAGCTCATCTGAATCCTCCCAATCCTCTATTCGTGAAAAAGACCTTAAAGGGCATCTGGAAGAGGAGGAGAGAAAATTCGCAAAAGAGAAGGAATCCGAGATTGACCATCAAAAACAGCTGGCACTCAATTATCTCAAGGGGCTCGAGGCGTTTGTCCCACCGCAACAAAAATAGGGGTCACCTCTGATTTGACCTTACAGCCATTCCCATTTATCATCTCCGGGATTCAAGTGAATGAGGGGGCGAAATGGCTTCGACGGGGAGTCGGAGGTCGCATGTCGCAGGCCGAGGTTGCTGGATCCTCGTTAAACACCGGCACCAAACTAAGTGACGATACACTCGCACTTGCTGCTTAATTAAAGCAGCCGTCCTCAATATCCGCTCCCATCGGGTGTTGATGTGACGCCAAATATGGGATGGCCGTTTGATTGAGTCTCTGGATCAGGCGGCGAGATCTTACAGCGGCTGGCGTCCTGGCCCCTGTCTTGGAGGTCACCAGGATGCGAGACTTAAACTCAAGACTAAGCCTGTAGGGACTGTGACTGAAGTTTCTCGGACCCGGGTTCGATTCCCGGCGCCTCCACA
>JACPAL010000025.1 GCA_016180855.1 Deltaproteobacteria bacterium
TGAGATCTGCGGGGATGCCCTTTGCAACGGTTCGGAGTCACCGACGAACTGTCCGTCGGATTGCGGGAGTGTTGCCGGGGGAGGCGGTTATTGTGGGGATGGGAGCTGTCAGGCAGCTAGAGGGGAGACAACAACGACCTGTGCGAGTGATTGTTCTTCGCAGCAGCAACAACAGCAATCTGTTAATCTTCCGTCGACGTTTACGGTGACAAGGGGTTCAATCACGGCAGATACATGTCCTATTTTTGATGTTGGTGATGCGGGGGGGACCGCCACGATGACGATCTCAAGTCAGACGGCGAGCAGTTTTTTGGCCTCGATTCCGATAACGAATGCCTTATCTAGTTCCTTCGGAGAACCAGGTCCAGGTGTCCCCACTGCTGGTGATGCGACAACGGGGACGGGCATAAAGACAGCCACGACATGGTCAGTAACGACGACGAGGTTGTACAGCATAGCTTGCGGTATTAGCTATTCACAAACCTTTGCGGGTTCTCTTTCTCCTCTAGGGTGTACTACGGTAACCGAGACCTTGACGATTACCACCGCGGATCCATCTTGTAATGGAATGGTCGGCAGCAATACCGTCGGTGCCTCTTGTAGTGGAACATATGCGAGTGCAGGTTGCAGTCCGTAATTGGTTGATCTGGTCATCTTTCGCTTGACAATAGAACTTCCCAGGGCCTACTATCCCGCGACTTTTTATGTTTTTAACACGTTGTTTTTATTATTTTTTTAAGGGGGTGTTCACCCAAAGTGACGAGCATTAAAGTCAGAGAAGGAGAGCCTTTAGAGGTGGCAGTTCGGCGCTTCAAACGCCAATGCGAAAAGGCTGGAATCCTTACTGAGGTCCGCAAAAGAGAACATTATGAAAAACCTTCTGTTCGCAAGAAGAAGAAGCAGATTGCGGCGCGTAAGCGTGCTTTGAAGAAGGGACGGAGGGATTTTTGGCTCTCTTAGATATCCAGGAAAGTCTGAAGAAGGCCCAGATTGAGGCGGCCAAGGCGAGGGATCAGGTAAGGCTTGACACGATCCGGATGGTGATCTCTGCCCTGAAATATCGCTGTATCGAAAAAGGGAAGGAGAAAGAGCTCGAGTTGGCCGACGTCTATTCCGTTCTGAACTCCTTGTGCAAACAGCGGCGTGAGGCGATAGAGAAGTATGAACAAGGGGGGCGTAACGATCTTGTGGCAAAGGAGAAGAGGGAGCTGGAGATTTTGCAATCGTTTCTGCCTCCCCAACTGACCAAAGAAGAGGTGATGAGCAAGGTTCGCGAAGTAATTGCTTCTACGGGGGCCCAGTCTGCAAAGGAGATGGGAAAGGTCATGAAGGTGGTGATGGCCGATCTGGCTGGGAAGGCTGACGGCTCTCTTGTCAGCTCAGTGGTTAAAGAACTTTTGAAATAACATGGCATTCTTTTCAGAGGCGGACCTGGACAGGGTTCGCGCAGCGTCGGATATTGTTCAGATCATTGGCGAGAAAATTCCCCTCAAGCGGGCGGGGAGGAATTTTCGCGGCCTCTGTCCGTTTCATTCTGAAAAGACCCCCTCCTTTATGGTCAGTGCGGAGAAACAGATATTTCACTGTTTTGGATGTCACATGGGGGGAAATGTCTTCTCCTTTTTGGGAAAATATGAAGGGCTCCCTTTTCCGGAGATCGTCGAAAAACTGGCGGAGCGTTTTGGAATCGCACTGGAGTCGCGTCCCGAAGAAAAAGGAGAACATTTGGAAAGGAAGAAGCAGAAGGAATTGCTTCTCCGGATCAACCGCCTCGCGGCGCGATTTTTCTTTGAATCCCTTCAGGATCAAAAACGGGGTGCCGACGCACGTGCTTATCTGGATCAAAGATCGACCCGACCCGAAATGGTCCGGGAATTCCTTCTTGGCTATGCACCACGCGAAGGTCGGGAACTAACCCATTTTCTGGAATCAAAAAAAGTTCCCCTGGAGAAAGCGGAGTCTCTCGGCCTCGTCCGAAAAGGGAACGATGGTTATTACGATTTTTTTCGTAACCGGTTAATCTTTAGCGTTGTTTCTCCCGATGGGAAAATCCTTGGTTTTAGCGGAAGAACCCTGGATCCTGAGGGAGGGCCGAAATATCTCAACTCTTCTGAGTCGGCCCTCTACAATAAGCGAGAGTCATTTTTGGGACTGAACCTCGCAAAAAATGCAATCCGGGAAAAAGATGAGGTGATCCTCGTGGAGGGAAACTTTGACCTCCTCCGTCTTCATCAGGAAGGGCTTCGCAATGTTGTGGCCCCGCTCGGGACGGCACTGACGGAGCAGCAGATTAAAATTCTATGTCGGTACACCTCTCGTTTTATTCTTTTTTTTGATGGTGATCTGGCCGGTGAAAAGGCGAGGCGTCGCGGCTTGGAGCTCCTCCTTCCGCAGGCCGTTTTTCCGCGGGCCGTCCTGCTTCCTGCGGGTTCCGACCCGGACTCCTTCCTGCTTTCCCAAGGGGTTGAGAAGATGACCAAGATGATTCAAGAGGCCCCTCCTCTTTTGGATCTCGAGATAGAGAAGATTTTGGGGTATTCCGGACGGTTAAAAAAGGCCCCGGGAGAGATGGCGCGGGAGGTTTCTTTCCTGCTTTCGCTGATCAAGGGGGATGTTGAAAAAAGTCTCTATATCCAGAAGGTTGCCGAAAAGACGACCCTCCCACCCCTCCTTGTTGAGAAGGAGGTTTCAAGGTCACTCGCAAGTGGGCAAAGGAGGGTTGAGAAAGGGAGCAACTTTTCACCTGTAACGGGCGAAGAGAACAGAGATCGGGTTGAGACACCCCCGGTGGAGAGGGCTTTGGTCGAGCTCCTGATATCGGGAAGGATCGCACCCGCCAGCTTGCTCCAGCAGGTTAAGGGAGAAGATTTTATGAGCCGCCCGTTGGCGGAATTATGGGAACTTTTTCGGGAAGATCTTGAGGGTCATGGGGGCCTTGATGTCAGTCGTATTTTGAGCCAAAATTCCTCTCCTGCTATTCAGGCCCTTTTGAGTGAGTTGGCTGTTGGGGCTGAGAAATGGGAGGAATTGGAGGAAGAGGCTGGACTGGAATGCGTTAAGCGTTTTCAAAAAATTCGGCTGCAGGAGTTGCTTAAAGAGATTTCACATGAGGTCCAGGAGGCACAGAGACTCAATGACACCGTTCGTATTCAGGCCCTGTTGGAGCGTAAGAACACACTTTTAAGGGAAACAGGAACAAGACATTAATTTTTGAAAAGAGAGAGGTTATGGAGAAAAAAGAGATTAAAGAAGTCGAACACCTAATTCATTTAGGAAAAGAGAAAGGTTTTCTCACCTACGAAGAGGTTAACGACGCCCTTCCGGATGATGTTGTTTCACCCGACCAACTCGACGATGTCCTCACGATGTTTGATGAGATGGATATCTCGGTCGTCGACGACGAAGAAGAGGGAAAACTCCTTACTAAAAAGCCATCTGAGTCTGAGTCAGCCACTCCAGCCACCAAAGCGGTTTTACCGGAAGAGGAGGAGAAAGCGCCTGTTGAGGTTGATGCCACGGTGCGCTCCACGGATCCGGTCCGTCTTTATCTGCGCAAGATGGGCACCGTTCCGCTTTTGACTCGCGAGGGAGAAGTAGAAATTGCCAAAAAGATCGAACAAGGAGAGGATGAAGTCCTTCGAATACTGCTTGGAACTCCGATTGGTCTGGATGAGTTTTTGTCGATGGGAGACCGGCTTTCGAAAAGCAAGATTCGTGTGGCCGAGATTGTCAAAGACTTCGATGACATTGAAGAGGGAGAAGGGCTGGATGAATCAGAATATCGACTCAAGGTTTTAAAACTTATGAGTCGTGTACGAAGTGCGGCAACCCTTTATCGTAAAAAATTGATCCGCGCCAGAAACGAGCGCCTCCGTCTTGAAAATAGAAAAAAAGAAGAAGAGCTGGCGAATATAGCAAGGGAAGAGATTATCAACGCCTTGAAAGAGATGCGTCTCAATAAGAAGACAATCGATGCCCTGATTGGACGGCTTACGACCTTCAAGGAAGATGTTGAGGAGCAGAACAAGATTCAGGAAGGAATCCGGCGAAAATTGGGACTTCATGAAGAGGAGATGGAGGATACGATTAGCCGATTTCGAAAGAGTCCCTACCTTCGTCGGAAAGTGGCTCAGGAGCTTAAACTGGAGTGGGAAGAACTGGATCCGATTGTCGAGCAATATCGCCAGGCAGCAAAAAAGAGGCGTGAAGCGGAAAGACTTTTTGGAGGAAGCTACGAAGAACTGACCAAGGCGATCCACAATATCCGCCGGGCAGAGAATTTTGCGGAGCAGTCAAAAAGTGAGCTGGTAGAGGCCAATCTACGGCTCGTGGTGAGCATTGCCAAAAAATATACCAACCGTGGGCTTCAGTTTCTTGACCTGATCCAGGAAGGCAATATCGGTCTCATGAAGGCGGTTGACAAGTTTGAATACAAGAGGGGCTACAAATTTAGCACGTATGCCACTTGGTGGATTCGTCAGGCGATTACGCGTGCTATTGCCGATCAAGCGCGTACGATACGAATCCCCGTTCATATGATCGAGACGATCAACAAGCTGGTTCGAACGTCTCGTTATCTTGTTCAGGATCTTGGTCGTGAACCAAATCCCGAGGAGATCGCAGAAAAAATGGAGCTCCCATTGGAGAAAGTTCGTAAGGTGTTACGTATTGCGAAGGAGCCGATCTCGCTCGAGACACCGATTGGTGAGGAGGAAGACAGTCATTTGGGAGATTTTATTGAGGACAAATCAATTCCCACCCCCTCGGATGCCGTTACGGGACTGAACCTCGCTGAACAGACCCAGAGGGTTTTAGCAACACTAACCCCGCGTGAGGAGAAGGTCTTGAGGATGCGTTTTGGCATTGGGGAAAAGTCGGACCATACGTTGGAAGAGGTGGGACGAAATTTTTCCGTAACTCGTGAACGGATTCGTCAGATTGAGGCCAAGGCACTCAGAAAATTACGTCACCCGAGCCGCGCCAAGAGATTAAGAAGTTTTGCTGACTGAGTAGTTTAAAGAGGGTTAATGAGGATGTTGAGAAAGGCCCAGATACAAGACAGGTCGTTGAGGCGCGACGCAGGCGTACTTGCAAGGTACGTCGAGGAGCCGCCGAAACGACCAACGAAGTAGATGGGTTTTTCTCAACATCCGTATGGGCCCGGTAGGAGTTGAACCTACAACGACCCGGTTATGAGCCGGGGGCTCTGCCAATTGAGCTACAGGCCCTAAACGAAAACGGTTTTACAGGAGATTTTATGTCGATTCAAGGCCAACTTCAGAGGATTTTGGAACTTTCTTTGCTCGATAAAAAAATAGACCAGATCCTGAAAAGAACGGGACATGTTCCTGCAAGGCAGGCTGAAATCAAGAATCGTCTTGCCGAGAAAGAGAGACTGTTGGAGGGGAAAAAGGGGAAGCAGGCGGAGCTTGAAAAGCAGCGTCGCGATCTTGAGGGAGAGTTGAGCTTTGCCAAAAATCGGCTCAGTGAATTTGAAGTCAAGGTAAACAGCATCAAGACCAACAAGGAATATCAGGCGGCAACTAAAGAAATTGGAGAGATGAAGAGGGGGATCTCTGAAGCGGAAAACAAGCTCTTGGGCCTCATGACGACCCTCGAGGGACTGGCCAAGGAGATTGAAACGGAAGCCCCGGCACTTCTCTCGGAACAGGAGGCCGCTCAAAAAGAACTCAATGATTTGCAAGAGGAGCAAAAAACCGTTGAAGAGGAGACCAAAAATTTTCGGGAACAGAGAGAGTCCATCTTAAGTTCTCTGGAGGCCCCTATCTTGGCGATGTACCAAAGGGTTAAAAAGGTTCGGCTGGATGCCATTGCTGTTGTGACGAGTGGGACCTGTGAAGGGTGTTATATGCGTCTCCCCCCCCAGTTATTTATTGAGCTGCAGAGATTCCAAAAAGTTTATTCCTGTCCATCGTGTCATCGTATTTTATGTTTAGGAGGAGGTGTTTCATGAAAATTCGTTCTTTACCCAAGGAGATTTTGGCCGAGGTGCTCCGGGCGATTGCCGACTACGAAAAACTGGATGGCCTGCAGCAAGTTGTTAGTGCCGATTTCTCACTGGAGGAGACTCGTACCGCCCTTCGGGAGCTGGCGGTTCAGCTTCGTGAGGAGGCTGTCCAGGAAAAAATGGAATCAGATGTGCCTCCTTCAAGAGAATCATTCTCGGATGAAACAAGGAATCTTCTGGCCCGCCTCTCTCCTCGCGAGGAGAAGCGTCTTTTGAAGGCGTTCGGCTTCTTTGAGATTTGAATCTTATGCCCCGTCGTCTCAGGCTTTGCACGGATGGTGCCGCTCGTGGTAATCCGGGTCCGGCCGGTGCCGGGGCTGTTCTTTTTGATGGAGAGGGTCGTGTGGTTGAGGAGCTGACCTCCTATCTGGGAGAGACGACCAATAATGTTGCTGAGTATGAGGCACTCCTTTTGGGGCTAAGGAAGGCGCGTGAACTGAAGGCGACCGAGATTGAGATTCAGGCTGACTCCGAATTGATGGTGCGTCAGTTGAGCGGGGAATATCGGGTCAAGAACGAAGGACTCAAACCGCTCTTTCAGGAGGCAGTCCGTCTCTTGAGGGAATTTGAAAAATATTCTATAAAGCATATTGATCGAAGTCTTAATAAGGAAGCCGATCGCCTCGCCAATCGGGCGATTGACGAGAACTATTGATCTTTTACATTTTAAGAGAGCTGGCCGGATGGCTACTGGTTAACCAGAGGAAAGTCCGGGCTCCACAGGGCATGGTGCAGGCTAACGGCCTGACGTCGCAAGGCGATGGAAAGTGCCACAGAGACGAGCCTTTCGACTCAGCCTCGAGGCTTCGCTCAAGGCAGGTCTTAAAAGGCCTGTGGTGAGCGAGTATAAGCGAGTCGAACCAGTGAAACGCGGCAAACCCCACCTGGAGCAAGATCAAGCATACCGCATCCCACCACCCGCTGACCCGGCGGGGTCTCCGAAAGGGGCGATGCGGGGGGTTGATCGCTAGAGGCTGTCAGTGATGGCGGTCCCAGAGGAATGGTCATCTGAAAAACAGAACCCGGCTTATGAGCCAGCTCTCTTATTTCTTTTTTAGACCCGTCGTCTTAACTGGGAAAAGGAGAGAGAATCAGGGCCGGCTTCAGACGATCGAGAATGGGGCCTTGATAGATCTGGGAGAAGTTGGAGATCGATGGAATCAATGACCGCGAAGGTGGCGGTACGGTTGTCGGACATTCCTCCTAATTCGTGAATGTGGGCTTTGATTGAGGCAACATAATTTTGAGTCTCCTCGAATGGAGGGATGCCGCCATGTTTTTCGACGTTGCCAGGCCCGGCATTATAAGCAGCTAACGCCTTGTCTAGATTTCCGTCGAATCGATCGAGCATTTCACGTAGGTACTTGCACCCACCATCAATATTCTGCCCGATATCGTAACGATTGGTGACACCGAGCTCTTTAGCTGTCTCCGGCATTAGTTGCATCATTCCAGCCGCTCCGCAGTGAGAGGTTGCACCCTGCTTAAATCCACTTTCCTGTTTGATAACGGCGAGGATCAGTTCTGGAGGGAGGTTGTATTTTGCTGAAGATTTGATCACCGAAGAATAGACCTCTTCTTTAACCTTGTGATCCTTAACCTTTCCCAAGGTCTTGGCAAACGGATTGGTTATTGGCTGGCAATTTTTGGTCTCCTGTCCCTTTTCTGTCCTGGGAGCCCCCTGATTTTGAATGGGCCTGATCATCAATTGACCTTAGAGAAGCATTTTCCGTGCCTAAAAATCAAAAAAACGCGCTAAATTTAACAAACAATTTCAATGAGTTGTAATTCATCACCGGTTCAACGGGATATTTAAGGGATTGGCCTCCCCAGTTGAGGACGAGGAGTCTCATCCCTACCCCCGTCTTTTTTGATAGCTTCTGAGTATCTCTTTTAGGTCCTTTCTCGCAAGTCGCTCTCTCAATTGATCCATCTTTTTCTGAAACCGCAGGTTTCGCTGGTCTGGCGAGGCGTAGACACGTGAAATCGGAACTCCTCTTTTTTCTAATTTTCCCTCCTGAGTTCCGCTTATTTCTTGTCCCTTCTCGGCAACGGCGCGTTTCCTTTCCCCTCTTCGTTCCTCAAGCGGCCTTGTTTTAACCGGGAGATACCTCTGGACCCCCTCCTCTGGATATTGTCTCAGTTGGTCATAGACCAGGGCAACTAAAACGAGCGTCATTAGAATGAGAATTAGTTTAAATTTCACCGGTGCTCCCCCCTTCTCCACACGGGTTTTCATCCAGTTGATCGGGAATCGTTCCGCCCGCCTCCTCAAACGGTTCGAGGCAGGAGTTGGCAAAACCAAGGATTCGTATACGGGCGGCAACAGGGACACCCGCCTGTTTAAGGGCTTGCGCAGCAAGTTCCCTTTCTGTGGGATTATCGCCTGTCAGCGCTGTCAACAGATTGTGGCTTTCTTCTTCAAGTAGACCCTCTGATGAGGCAGAATAACGAAACCATACGTCCGCCAAGGCAGAACAGATCGCCGCCTTGGCCCTTTTTTTGATATAGGGAAGCTGGATGTTGCACCGGGGACTATCGGGGCAGAAGAAGACCTCATTGATGAGGAAAACAGTTTGTACGGTCGGAGCGACCGCCATCGAGAACAGGATGCTGGACAGGGGGTCAGGGGCCCTCATGAGCATGCAACCATCCACCGTAGTATCCAGGAAGTAGGCACATTGGTTTTTCCAATTTTCTCCCTCCTCCGTTTTGATTTCATCAAAGGAGGTGTAAAGATCAATTTCTCCCTGGCTGAGAAGACCGGTTGCAGGAGGATTGTCGCCCGCCTGACAGAACCGGACCGGTGGAAAGTTAAAGTCGAACAGTCCTCCTGCTTCAAGGTAGGTGGTGAAGTCGTCGTAACTTCGGTAGTGGGTTTTAGCCCCGATGCGGGTGATTCTAAAACTTGGTTTTAAAGGTCCACCCGCAAGAAGCTCTGTGGCATCACAGGCACCCGAACTCGGTCCGGCGAGTGAACAGAGCTGGTGGTAAGGAAACGGGAGACGATTCACTGCCAAACTGGAATCGGAGGTCTCAATCTCCTCTTCACTGAGATATTGGCTTTCATAGTAGAAATTTTTGACCGTTTTATTCAAAAGACCGGCTAAATCATTTTCGTTTTGGATATTGTCTGCTTCATCAATGACTGTTTTGTTGATCGCCTCGGCAATTTCATCCCCCAAATCAAAGAGCCAATCACCCAATTCGATGAATGTCATGACGATCGGTGCTGTAGCGAATCGGACAACATTCTCTGCCTGTTCCAGGACACATCCACCAAAGAATTCACGAAGACCTTCAACCAGACGAAAGTCTCCAAACGCCTCAAAGGCGTCGGAACAACCGTCAAAACTCCAGCTGTAGCCGATCGACGGTTCTTCCACGGAGGGGGTACTCGTGATCAAGCGGCGGACTCCTATTCCAACTCCATTCAGTTCAACTTCAGAGTCTGCTGTTTCGTAAGGCTGGATCTGTCTTAGGGCGCCATGAATATTGGCGGTCATGTTATCGAGATCGACTTCGTAATCACTGGGGAGGGTCCAAAGGAGCAGGATGTTGAGCTGATTAGCAATGACCGTTACCAAACCGGAGATAATAATTTCCACCCATCGGACGATCCACCCGATGAGCCATCCCCACCAGCGCTGACGGAGCCACTCAGAGATCTCAACAAGGATGCGGAATTCCACTGTCAATGTACCAGCCCGAAGATTAAGGTTGAATTTTCCGAGATTGAGTTTGGTGGCAAAATCGACCCCAGCAGCAGAAACAATGTACTGTTCAAATCTCCAGCTTGAGCTGGCGAAGGGGATTGTGCCACTCGAGGGAGGGGCCCACAGACCGGGGAGGTCATTCCGAAAAACGAAGTCATGGCCAGTGCAACCAAAGCGGGAGACCTTGTCCTGAAATGCCGTAGACTCGGCCTCCGAAAGCCCGGTCGTGATGGCGGAAACAGGTACTACAAGGGCAATGTTCTCCGGTGCAACATCAACGGCAATGAGGGGGTCGTTCGAGACGAAGGGATCATTGTGGCACCGAAGCGGCGTTGAGAGCGCTGAGGCACCGGCACTTTCACTCTCCTGCAGAACCGTTTCCAGAGGAAGGGGATCGATGGGACGGACCACTTCGTCCATGAGATGGTAATTCTGGGTCCTATCCGAAGAGCTGTTGCAGGCACCAAAAAAAGGTTTTTTGTAACTGTAGTAAAGGCCATTCTCAGGCATTCCCTCTGCATCGTCACAGACACTGGAGGGGATATCGGCGATCAGCTCTGTGTAAGGAAGCGGCGACTTTTCTGTTGTTGTTGTGTAGTCATGCACGGGGGAGTGAGTTGGTAGGTAGTTAAGACGGGTCTCTTCTTTGAGGTCGAAGCCCCATTCCTCTTCCGAGGTGGCTGTGAGGTCACCGTACCAACGGACCTTGATCCAGCCCCCATCATACCTCAGTCCCTCAATGTGGAACGCCCTTAGTCCATCATACTCAACATCCGTATCGATCGTCTCTCCCAGGGCATCCCGAACGACCTCACGAAGATCGAGAATACGGAGCGGCCTGATTTCACAGGACAGGTCCTGTTCGTCGCATTCATAGGCGTCTCCCATTTCGTTTGTGGCGGTTGAGGGAAGTTCTGAGAGCGCCGACCGGAAGGCGGAACGTGCGATCCAATAACGACTCGAATTGGCGGGGACCTCCAGGCGCATCACCGGAACAATCTGATGCCGATCCTCTTCCGGTATCTCGGTCAGGATACCTGGAACATCATCGGTGTAGACATTGTCCGGATCGTCATCTTCGTCGAACGGATAGGCAACGTCGGAGCTGCTTGGCTCAAACGAGACACTGATTTCAGGATCCTTGAACTGTGGGCAGTTGGGAGGTGTTGGCTGCTGATGATGGGATGGCTGATTTTGATGGGGATCGGTCGGTCTCCAAAACCCCTGCAGATCCTCGCAAGGGGGAAGCGCAACAACGGTACCGCCGGCGGGGGTATCGGGGCATTGGATCTCTTCCCGACATTTGTTCTTTCGGTACTCCTCTTCATATTGTCTGCACTGGGTTGATCTTTCGGAGGGGTCCGGTCTCTCCCCCGTTATATCGCTTCTTTTTGTTGCTGTTCCGGTAGGGTTTGTAGGAGAACCCGTCGTATCAATACATTGGATGACGTAATGATCCCCCAAGCAATCGGTCGTCGTGATTGTTCTTATTCTGGGATCGGCTTTTTGGACCGGTTTTTTATCTTTGACCGCTTTTATGGAAGGTGTGTCACAACAATGTTCCTTGATGTTATCAGCAATCATACTGCAAGAGACGGGCAGTTTTTTGAGGGGACTTATGATCTTCGTATTTGGACCTGCATTCCCCCGGGGGCTTACTAGTAGAAGAACGAGAGAGACAAAAAAGTGAAAAAATAGGGAAGGGGCTCTCTCCTTGATAAAACGATAGGGCTGCATTGTTGCCTACTGGTAGGAGTTAACGCAAACCGCATGCCACATCGGCAGTGGATCCAATAAAAAATATCAAACAATTACAGCCAGATAAGAAAGCCCCCTCACTTGAATTATTATCAAAATGATATTTGGGTGATCAAAATGAGAAATTCGATTTAGTGCGGTCGCCCTATCCGCAAATAGTGACCGATATTGGCTCGTCGGTCTTTTAAGGGAGTTATCAGTCCTTCCCGTGATGTCATAACCGTTTGAACGCCGGGGCCATGACCTGCCAGATGAGAGTTTCCGTGCACAACAACGGCGATCGAGACCGCCCCCTTCTTGTAGGACCAGCCAAAGGTCGATTCGTGATCGATGATCGCCACAAAATCACCAAAGCGGAGATTTTCAAGACCATATTTCTTCAAAACGGAAGGATCACTTGTCTGGATATCGTAATCTCCCTTGAATGAATCGTTGTGCCCTAAGCCTGACCCCATCAACTCTGCCGGGACAGTAGCCACCACCGGAATTTGTAGTAGGGGCGCTGCTTGCTGCGCCCGAGCTAGCGACCGTCTCCTTTTGATAGTTTGAATGGGTATTTTTTTGAGAAGTTTCGGATCAAGACTGGTAATCGTTACCTCTGGATAATCGAGTAGCTTGAGTCCTTGTCCTACTCCCCGGATCAAAATTTTGTCATCGTAAGTCAGTTTTTGCAAAACCGGGCTGGGGAAATCGATCAGGACATGTTCCACACCACCATGATGACCGGTTACGACCCCCTTTTTCCCCTTGGCAGCACCGGAGATGAGGGTTGCTTCGTTACCAATGCAGCTAAACGCATTAAAACTTAAGTTTGGATTTGATGTCCGGCGGTCATTAAAACCACCGGAAATACAGGAGACGCCTGGTTCGATGTGATCCGACTCAAAACCGAAAACTGAGTCACCAATCTTGACGTTGTAGGTGATTCCACCAACAGAGGGGTAGATCTTTCCCTCTCCCCGGCGCGTTATCTCCCAACCAAAACAGAGTGGTGGGATAATCGAACCCTGAAGGGCAAATTCAACGAGCTGTTTTTCGTTGGTGCGCAACATGGGCGCCTTTAAACCACCTTGTTTTGTGTTTGACAAGTAAGATTCGAAATAGCGTTGTTTTAGGCAGTCACGGCATCCGCTAACACGGTATCTGACTTAACTTCTGTCCGATGTTTCTCTACAAATTCTGCCAAGCTCTTGAAATGAAAATCGACTTTAACATTTTGGGGGGGTGGGGGGGTTGCGCCGGATCCCTTTTGGCCATGACGTCGATCAATCCACGCGGTGGTCAAACCAAACTCCTTGGCTGGAACATGGTCATGAAAAAGACTTTGAGCGGTATGCAATATTTCTGATCGGGTGAAACCAAGAGTCTCAAGTTTCCGCAACATGTATTCAAAATTTTTAGGATCAGGCTTATAGGAACCGATCTCTTCTGCGGTATAAATAGCATCAAATTTTACTCCTAACCGTTTGTTGCTCCCTGAAAAACTCGCCTGATCAACATTCGATAAAATAACGAGTTTGTAGTGTCGCTTGAGATATTGAAGGGCCTCTACCGTATCTGAAAAGGCAGGCCAGCTTGGAACGGAGCCTCCAAAATTTTCTGCTTCTTTGTTACTGACATCGATGTTCCATTCACCTGCTATCCTTCTATACACCAGAGCCAACAGATCTGAATAACGCATGCCAGGGGTTTCAATTTCCTGTCTATTTTCATGCTTGGCAAATGTCTCCAGGATCTTTTCTTTTTGTTCCAAGAGACCTTTTTTCTTTGCAATAGATTGCAAGGCATTCAGGATCCCTGTTTCCCAATCGATGAGAGTTCCATAACAGTCAAACGTAAGAACCTTGAAACCGGAAAGCTTCATAGGAGGGACCTCTAATGACCCAAATTTTTCGAGGTGCCCATAGGTCTTATTTTGGAGCCAGCATTCTCTTGGGATCAAGGTGTTTGTTGATTTCTGCCTCAGAGAGGATCTTTTCGGCGAGCAGGAGTTCCCGAATCGTCTTATTGGCTTTGTAGGCCTTCTTGGCAAGTTGGGCCGCCTTGTCATAGCCGATCACTGGGTTCAGATTGGTTACCAACATCAGGCTTTTCTCCAGGAGCTCCTCGCAGCGTTCCTGATTGGCCATGATACCGTCCACGCACTTTTCAGCTAGCATGACACTGGCAGTCGTAAGCAGTTCAATCGATTCAAAAAGATTTCCGGCAATCAGTGGCATCATGACGTTTAGTTCAAAGTTTCCATGTTGGGCGCCCAGTTGGACTGCCAGATCGTTCCCCTGAACCTGGGCCGCAACCTGCATGACCGACTCTGGAATGACGGGGTTCACCTTTCCCGGCATGATTGAGGAACCCGGTTGCAGTTCTGACAAGAGAATCTCACCGATGCCGCAACGAGGACCCGAAGAGAGCCAACGGAGGTCGTTAGCAATCTTCATCAAAGAAACGGCGATTGTCTTGAGGGCCCCACTGGCAAAGACACAGGCATCTTTTGCGGCCTGGGCCTCGAAGTGATTTTTGGCCTCGTAAAACTTCAACCCTGTCTTTTCCGAAAGATAGTTGCAGACCTTTTCCGCAAATTTTGGATCTGTATTGATCCCGGTCCCAACGGCTGTCCCTCCGATGGCAAGCTCGAGGAGGTCTGGCAAGATTTTTTCCAGCCGGACTATTCCATGGGTGATCTGGGAGGCATAACCGGAAAACTCCTGTCCCAATGTGATGGGGGTTGCATCCTGCAGATGCGTTCGGCCCACCTTGATGAGGTCCCTAAATTCTTTTGACTTTTTGGAAAGGGAATCCTCAAGCTTTTTCAATCCAGGAATCAATCCCTTAGCGACACCAATAGCGGCCCCGACATGAATGGCGGTGGGAATCACGTCGTTGGAGGATTGTCCCTTGTTGACATGGTCGTTGGGATGCGCCGGCTTTTTAGAACCGATGGAACCACCCAGCTCGGGATTGGCGAGGTTGGCGATCACCTCGTTAGCATTCATGTTGGTAGAGGTGCCGGAACCGGTCTGATAGATATCCAGAATAAAATGCCTGTCGTGTTTTCCCTCGGCGACTTCCAACGCCTTGTTCGCAATTACTTTAGCAAGTTTTGAATCGATTTTTTTGAGATCTTCATTGGTACGAGCGGCCGCCCACTTGATCAGCCCTAAGGCCTGGATAAATTGTCGGTCAAACCTCCTCTGTGAGACTTTAAAATTCTCGACAGCCCTCTGGGTGGAGGCACCATAGAGAGATTCGTCAGGGATTTTGATCTCTCCCATCGAATCAGATTCGGTGCGAAATTTCATTAGATGGGGGATTAACTTATCCGTCCCCCACCCGCAAATGTTTTTTGTTGTCCTGTTCTGTCTTTAAGCACCCCTCTGTTGAAAGGGGCGGTAAAACAGTCACCCGGTCTTTAAAAGACCGATAGATTGCCAGACCCATCAAGGCTGAAGGGGCTGTCACTGCCATAGCCCCACGTACAAGACTGAGAAATGGTATGGATCGATCTGTCATTGGTAGACCGGTCCCTATGATAAAGGACCAAAATCGGTGGCTCCTGTTTTTTTCTGAAAGGTGGCTCGAGACAAAAAGCCAAGAGAAGAGAAAAGCAGCTGATATTCCGGATCCAGTCCAGCAATAATCAACGTTCATTGCCTCCGTGGATTTGGCCACATCCTCCAGGGTCGCCCATAGGGCGGCATGATTATCATAATTTGTACGTTCCATGAGCCCTTCAATATACGGCGGTCTGTGGGTGATTCGTCCCTCCTGTAACCCCAGGTCAATCTCAGGATAATTTTTTTGATAGGTATCCAAAAAGTGGTTATATCGCCGTTCCAATCCTCTCTTCTTTTCTCTGTCTGGTAATTGATGATCTTGACGGATTTTGTTGACATCTTCTCGCAAGAGGCAGGCAGCTTCCCTGAGCTGACCTCTTCTGATTAAATCGGCGTCGTGAAACATACCATAGAGGTATCGGTAAGGCAGCTATTTGGTTGTCAGTATTGATCGAACGAGCGCTAGGAGGTGATTTTTAGAGAAAGCGTCAAAACGAATCGCGCCACCGGCTCTGGCCCAAATTTTTTAGGACAGGTGGCGGTCATGTTGATTGGTTGACTGACTCGTTCACCGGTTCGGATTGTTTCCTCAATCAGCTGATGGATCTTCTCTCCCTCTTCGCAGATAAAATGGGTATCGGCCTCCGCCCTTTTCAGAAATTCTGCCTTGTAATCCTTGAAGATGATGGAGATATTCTTTCCGCTCTTTTTAATTAGGCTCATCGTCATGAGTCCACCGGCACAGTCGGCGCCGATCGCGAGTGTTCCAAAATACATCGATTTGAAATGGTTTCGTGTCAGATAGTTCAATGGAATCCGGATCTCGCAACGTTTCTCGGAGAGATCAAGAACCTTTGGCCGAACCAAAAAGATGAGTGGTACCTTGATCAATCCGAAGAGGCGCAGGTACCAGGTCGCTTTAAAAAAGCTCATTTCAACTCTCCTGAGCTTCAGACATCTGTCAGCGATCTATAATGTGAAAAGAATTGGATCGCAAGACCCTTGGTGTTTTCTGTTCGTGCCCGCCGATCAATCGAATTTCAATCGATATCTCCTCTGAAGGAACAAAATCTTTTGGAATTGTCCAGCTGAAGATTCTTTCCTCTGGTTCATCAATAACTTCAATGGAAGGAGCTGTTTCTCCAAAGGAATAGATCCCCATTTCTTGTTCTCCCCGCATGAGGCGAAACTCACCCCTGAAATAGATGGGATAGGATCCAGCTCGCGCTAATTTGACAACAACCTGCTCTCCCGGGCGATAAATATCACGATCGGTTCTGGCGAGCAGATAAAAATTATTTCCTGGCGAGAAGTCGATTGTACCGCCTTGGTTGTCTTTTGGATGTTGTTTGGTATTTGTAACGACCTTGGACCAAAAACGGGCTGGTCCAATGTCGACATGAAAAGAATCGATTCTTCCCTTTCTCCGACCTTCTCGATCCTGGTAATAGTACCCTGCCCCTCCGTTGCGTAATTCACGGAGGTAATTCCAAACCGTTCTGGCATCCACACCGGGGAAAAAACCGTCGGTCGCCATGCCATCGAGGTGCAGGCTTGTTTGTACGGCCGGTCGTCCGGAAGCTCTCAAGGCCAGGTTATGCAGGAAGTCTCTGTAGGAAGAGATTGTTTCATAATGGTCGGCCTGAAAGTGATCCTGGAGATGATCCAGGAGGGCGACCAATCGTAGGGAGTAGTGCTCATGACTTCCAGATGGAATTCCAAAGGCGTGGTCTGCTTCCTCCTGAGCCTTCTCGTTGTAGGTACCGTCTCGATTCTTGTAGTCAACAATTGTGCATTCTCCCGTGTTATGGTTGCAGACCGGGAGCTGGCCGTTCCCTTCATAAAGAAAGCGTTGTTTCACCGGGACTTTCGCCATTACAGCTTTATTATCGGCAACAAATTCATTCGAGTTGTGACCCGAGAGTTGGGAG
>JACPAL010000026.1 GCA_016180855.1 Deltaproteobacteria bacterium
CGTGATCGCTGCCGTCAGCGTCGTCTTCCCATGGTCCACGTGCCCGATCGTCCCTACGTTCACATGCGGCTTCTTTCTCTCAAATTTGCCTTTGCTCATAAAATTTCCTCCCCCTTATTATCTTCATTTAAAAACCTTACGCCGCCGAGGCCCCCCTGACCTTGGCAACAATCTCCTCCATAACATTTTTTGGAGCCTGCTCGTAATGAGAAAACTCCATTGTGAAAAGCGCCCGTCCCTGCGTCATCGACCGGAGATCGGTCGCATAACCAAACATTCTCGCGAGCGGCACCTCAACATCGATGATCTGCATACCGGCTCGCACACTAGAATTCAATATCCTTCCACGACGCGAATTGAGGTCGCCCGCAACCGAACCAACACAATCCTCCGGTGTCTCAACTTCCAGTCTCATGATCGGTTCGAGAAGTGCCAAACCGGCCTTCTTGGCCGCCTCCTTAAAACCGATGGAGCCGGCTATCTTAAACGCCATTTCAGAAGAGTCAACCTCATGAAAGGAGCCATCAAACAAAGCGACCTGAATATCAACCATCGGATATGCCGCCAGAACTCCTCCCTCCATCGCCTCTTCAATTCCCTTGCGAACGGCAGGGATATACTCCCTGGGAATCGTTCCACCAACAATCTCATCAATAAACTCAAAACCTTTCCCCTTCTCAGTGGGCTGCACCCTTAGCCAGACATCCCCATATTGACCCCGGCCACCTGTTTGTCGAATGTATTTTCCCTCAGCCTCCGCCTTTCCCTGGATTGTCTCACGATAAGCAACCTGGGGACGCCCCACATTGGCAGCCACCTTAAATTCACGCAATAGACGATCAACAATAATTTCGAGATGAAGCTCTCCCATCCCTGAAATAATCGTCTGACCGGTTTCGTGATCGACCTTGACCCGAAACGAAGGATCTTCCGTGGCCAACTTGCCGAGCGAGAGGGAAAGCTTTTCCTGGTCCGATTTCGTCTTGGGCTCAATCGCTACAGAAATGACAGGGGCAGGAAAATCCATCGACTCAAGAATAACGGGGTTATTTTCATCACTGAGCGTATCCCCCGTTGTTGTGTATTTCAGCCCAACAACGGCGGCAATGTCTCCCGCTAAAACCTCTTTGATATCCTCTCTCTTGTTGGCATGCATCCGGAGAAGACGGCCTATCCTCTCCTTCTTGCCCTTCACCGAATTATAAGTATAGCTCCCAGCCTCAAGTCTCCCTGAGTAAACACGAAAATAAGTCAGGGTTCCAACAAACGGATCACTCGCAATCTTGAAGGCAAGGGCCGAAAAAGGCTCTTTAAAATCAGCCTTGCGCCGAATCTCCTTTGTCTTGTCATAAACATCGTGACCCCGTATCGCCTCAACATCGACGGGTGAGGGAAGAAGCTGGACAACCCCATCGAGCATCGGCTGAACCGCCTTGTTCTTGAAGGCCGATCCGCAAAAGACAGGAGTTATCGTCATTTTTAGGGTTGCGCGACGTGCCGCCTCCATAATCTCTTCATTGGAGACATTCTTCCCCTCAAGATATCTCTCCATCAAGCGATCATCATGGGAGGCTACGCTCTCCACGAGCATTTCACGACACTCGCTCGCCTTCTTTCTCAAATCCGCCGGGATCTCCTTCTCAACAATCCTGAATCCCTCTTTCTCGTCATCAAAATAAAGCGCCTTCCGTGTGACAAGATCAACAACGCCAGAAAAATTTTCCTCGGCACCAATCGGTATATTGAAAGCAACCGGAGAGGCCCCCAGGCGCTCCTTCATCATCTTGAGACATCGAAAGAAATCGGCACCAACCCGATCCATCTTGTTAACAAACGCAATCCGTGGGACACCATATTTGTTAGCCTGACGCCAGACAGTCTCGGACTGGGGCTGAACACCAGCAACACCACAAAAAACACCGACGGCACCGTCAAGGACACGAAGGGAACGCTCTACCTCGATCGTAAAATCGACATGCCCCGGTGTATCAATGATATTGATGCGGTAACCTTTCCAAAAGCATGTAGTCGCCGCAGAGGTAATAGTAATCCCACGCTCCTGCTCCTGTGGCATCCAATCCATTTGGGCAGTTCCATCATGTACCTCACCTAATTTGTGGGTGATGCCTGTATAATAGAGGACACGTTCGGTGGTCGTCGTCTTGCCCGCATCGATATGGGCAATAATCCCGATGTTTCGCGTCTTCTGAAGTATTTCCATCTCTGTAGACATTTCTCTTTAAGTCCTTTTCCGTTCCTACCAGCGATAATGCGCAAAGGCGCGGTTCGCCTCCGCCATGCGATGAACATCCTCTTTCTTCTTCACAGCCCCGCCCCTCATTTCGTGGGCATCGATGATCTCAGAAGCGAGCTTTTCCTCCATCGACCGCCCCCCCCTATCTCTTGAACTCAAAATCAACCACCGAAGCCCTAGAGAAACCCTTCTCTCCGACCGGACCTCCATTGGCACCTGATACGTCGCACCGCCAACACGTCGTGACCGGACCTCCATCACAGGCTTCACATTCTCAAACGCCTCCTTGAAATATTTCAGGGGTTCCTGACCGGTTTTCTGCCCCAATTCATTGAAGGCATCGTAAACAATCTTCTCCGCAACCGACTTTTTCCCCTGGATCATCAGCTTGCATATGAACTTCGAAACAAGCTTGTCCATGTAGCGCGGATCCGGCAACAATTCCCTCTTAACGGCCCGTGATTTTCTTGACATAAAACTCCTATCTAAGATTTCGACTGTTTTCTTGCACCGTATTTGGAGCGACTCTTTTTTCTCTTTTCAACACCACCGGTATCGAGGCAGCCTCTAATAATATGGTAACGAACGCCTGGCAGATCCTTAACACGACCGCCGCGCACTAAAACCATCGAGTGCTCCTGAAGATTATGCCCCTCACCGGGGATATAGGCGGAAACCTCCATCCCATTGGTTAACCGAACACGGGCAACCTTTCTAAGAGCCGAATTTGGTTTTTTGGGAGTCGTCGTATAAACACGGAGGCAAACACCCCTTTTCTGGGGCGATCCCATCAAAGCAGGAGCCGTTGACTTTCTTGATACCTGCTCACGTCCCCATCGAACGAGTTGATTGATTGTCGGCATATTAACCCACCGCCTCCCTTGCTATTGTTTCCATGACAAACCGTTCTTTTTCAGACTCCGCAACCTGTATCCTTAAGTCTTTATAGCGTGCCAAGCCTGTACCAGCAGGAATAAGGCGCCCCATGATAACGTTCTCCTTGAGCCCTCTTAAATGATCCGTCCGACCCCAGATTGCAGCCTCCGTCAAGACACGTGTCGTCTCTTGGAAGGATGCAGCCGAGATAAAGCTGTCTGTCGAAAGCGAGGCCTTGGTAATACCGAGAAGGAGCGGCTCTCCCACAGCCGGCTTGCCACCCTTCTTCTTCACCTCCTCATTCTGTTCGGCAAACCACTGCCGGTCGACATGCTCATCATCGAGGAAGATCGTGTCGCCCGGATTCTTGATCCGGACCTTCCGCAGCATCTGGCGCACAATCACTTCAATATGCTTGTCATTGATTTTAACCCCTTGGAGCCGGTAGACCTCTTGTGTTTCATCCACAAGGTATTTTGCCAGTTCTTTCTCACCAAGAACCTTCAGGATGTCGTGCGGATTGGAGGCACCATCCATCAACGGCTCACCGGCCTTCACGTGATCCCCTTCATGAACGGCAATATGTTTCCCTCTTGGAATGAGGTATTCCTGCGCCTCACCCACATCCGGAACGACAAGAATCTTTCTCTTTCCCTTGGTATCTTTTCCAAAAGAGACTGTTCCATCAATTTCACTAATCACAGCGCAATCCTTTGGCTTTCGCGCCTCAAAGAGCTCTGCCACACGCGGAAGACCGCCTGTAATATCTTTGGTCTTGGTTGTCTCGCGAGGAATCTTTGCCAGAATCTCACCCGCCTGGACCTCTTGTCCTTCTATCACGACAATATTGGCTCCCATCGGAAGGAGATAGCGCGCCTGCCGCCCTGATGAAACGCCAACATCCAACGTCTTACCCGATGCATCCTTGATGGAAATTCTTGGTCTAAGCCCCGGATCTTTTGATTCCTTGATAACCTTGGTGGAGAGACCTGTCACTTCGTCAACCTGCTCCTGCATAGAAACACCTTCGATGATATCCCCAAATTTTATGATTCCACTCACTTCCGTCAGAATCGGAGTGGTATAGGGATCCCATTCCGCCAACATCTCTCCCACCTTGACCCTCTGCCCTTCCTTGACAAGGAGACGCGCCCCATAAATAAGCTGATATTTCTCACGTTCACGCCCCTCCTCATCCATGATCGCAACCTCGCCATTCCGGTTCATGACGGTCAGGCTTTTTTCCTTGTTGATAACGGTATGGAGATTGTGAAACTGAATGACTCCTTCATGTCGGCTTTCTAAAGTGCTCTGTTCCACACGACGGGAGGCGGTTCCACCGATATGGAAGGTTCTCATCGTCAGCTGTGTCCCAGGTTCACCGATCGATTGGGCCGCAATAACACCGACCGCCTCTCCAATATTAACCATGTGACCACGCGCCAGATCACGCCCATAACACTTGATACAAATTCCTCGGGGGGCCTGACAGGTCAGTCCAGAACGGATACGCACCTTTTCCAGGCCGGAATTTTCAATCGAGGGAAGGTTCTCTTCACGAATTTCCTCGCCTCTCTTCGCAAGCACGTCACCTGAAAAGGGGTCACAAATATCTTCCAGGGCAACCCGTCCGAGAATCCTGCTTGAAAGAGAATCAATAATTTCTCCACCCTCCAGAAGAGCTGTCACGTCAATGCCATCCAGGGTTTCACAATCGTGACAAGAAACGATCATATCTTGAGCCACATCCACTAAACGTCTCGTAAGATAACCTGAGTTCGCTGTTTTCAGGGCCGTGTCAGCAAGACCTTTTCGCGCGCCATGGGTTGAAATGAAGTACTGCAACACGGTGAGCCCCTCACGAAAGTTCGCTGCAATGGGTGTTTCAATAATCTCGCCTGACGGCTTCGCCATGAGTCCCCGCATACCGGCCAGCTGTCTCATTTGCTGAGTTGAGCCTCGAGCTCCTGAGTCGGCCATGATGAGAATGGGGTTAAAACTCATGATTTCCTTCTTTTCTCCCTCTTTCTCAATCACATCCACACTGATCTCCTTCATCATCTGACGAGAAATATCCTCAGTCGTCTGCGCCCAAATATCGATAACTTTGTTGTACTTCTCACCCGCGGTAATAAGACCTTCCTGATACTGATTTTCGATCTCACGAGCCTCCTTATAAGCCTTCTCCAACATCTCTTCCTTCTTGGAAGGGATCTTCATATCACTAATGCAAATTGAAATGCCGGCCTTGCAGGCATTCTGAAAGCCTATATTCTTAAGATGGTCCGCCAGAAGGACCGTCTCCTTGTTGCCGGCCGTCCGGTAACATTCCTCTACCAGGTCCGCGATTTTCTTTTTGTCCATCACACGATTGACGAGAGAAAACGGAAGACCCTCGGGAATAATCTCGTATAAAAGCACACGACCGACCGTCGTTTCCTCCATCTGCCCCTCAATCCTCGCCTTGATGCGCGCATGGAGATCGACTTCCCCATGATCGTGGGCAATGCGTACCTCGTCTGGTGATGAAAATTTCATCCCCTCTCCCTTTGCAAAAGGAACCTCACGCGTCATGTAATAGATCCCCAAAACCATATCCTGGGTCGGCACGATAATCGGCTTGCCAGAGGCCGGCGAGAGAATGTTATTTGTACTCATCATCAAAACACGCGCTTCGATCTGGGCCTCGACCGAAAGGGGGACATGCACCGCCATCTGGTCGCCGTCGAAGTCCGCGTTAAAGGCCGTACAAACAAGGGGATGAAGTTGAATCGCTTTTCCTTCAATCAACACCGGTTCGAACGCCTGGATGCCAAGACGATGCAATGTGGGAGCACGATTAAGCATGACGGGATGTTCCTTGATCACTTCGGCCAAGGCATCCCATACCTCAGGCCTCTCCTTCTCAACCATCTTCTTGGCCCCTTTGATGGTCGAGACCAACCCCTTCTCTTCCAGTTTTTGATAAATGAACGGCTTGAACAGCTCGAGGGCCATCAACTTCGGTAAACCCGCTTGATGCAGCTTCAGTTCCGGACCGACGACAATGACGGACCGACCTGAGTAATCAACACGCTTGCCGAGAAGATTCTGACGGAAACGCCCCTGCTTTCCCTTGAGCATATCGGAGAGGGAACGGAGTGGCCGTTTGTTTGGACCTGTAAAAACCTTTCCACGGCGACCATTGTCAATCAGGGCATCAACCGCCTCTTGAAGCATCCGCTTTTCATTCCTAATAATGATATCGGGCGCGTTGAGTTCAAGGAGTCTCTTCAGGCGGTTGTTCCGGTTGATAACACGCCGATAAAGATCATTGAGGTCGGAGGTCGCGAAACGTCCCCCTTCCAAGGGAACCAGTGGACGAAGATCGGGAGGTATAACGGGAACGACCTCCAACATCAAGTTTTCGGGACGGTTGTTCGACTCAATAAACGCCTCTGCGACCTTGAGCCGGCGAGACATCTTTTTTCGTGTCGCCTCCGATTTGGTTGTACCAATCTCCTTACGGAGTCTCTTGATCAGTTCCTGGAGATCTATTTTTCTTAAAAGATCTCGAATAACCTCTCCTCCCATCCCTGCCTTAAACTTGTTCCCAAAATCAGCATAAGCCTTCTGGTATTTCGCCTCGGTCAGGATCTCTCCCTCGACAAGATCGGTATTACCCGGATCCGTCACCATGTAGGCCTCACAATAGAGAACCCTCTCCAGATCCTTGAGGGTCATGTCCAGAATGGCGCCAATTCGTGAGGGAAGACTTTTCAAGAACCAGATATGGGCGACCGGCGTCGCCAACGTAATATGCCCCATCCGCTCACGACGAACCTTGGAGGAGATAACCTCAACACCGCATTTCTCACAGACGATACCGCGATGCTTCATCCGCTTGTATTTGCCACAATTGCACTCATAATCTTTGACCGGACCGAATATCTTGGCACAAAATAAGCCATCTCTTTCAGGCTTAAAGGTCCTGTAATTAATCGTTTCCGGCTTTTTCACTTCACCGTGAGACCACTCGCGAATGAGCTCCGGTGAGGCAACCCCCAATTTAACTCCGGTATAGCAGAGGGGGTCTTTTGGCTTCTCAAAAAAACTGAAAATATCGGACATAGTATTCCTCCAATAAATTAAGTCTGGGCTTCTTCCAGAAGATCGACCTTTAATCCCAAGCCTTGAAGCTCCTTCACAAGAACCTTGAACGATTCCGGAAGGCCCGGCTCGAAGGCACGTTCTCCCTTCACGATCATTTCATACATCCGTGTACGTCCCAGGACGTCATCCGACTTGACCGTCAGAAACTCCTGAAGCGCATAAGCAGCTCCATAGGCCTGCATCGCCCAAACTTCCATCTCCCCGAGTCTCTGACCACCGAACTGGGCCTTTCCACCTAACGGCTGCTGTGTCACGAGAGAATAGGGACCAATGGAACGGGCATGAATCTTCTCGTCGACAAGGTGATGAAGCTTCATCATGTACATGACACCGACGGTGACGGGCTGATCGAAAGCCTCTCCGGTCCGGCCGTCGAAAAGAATACTCTGCCCCGACTCGGGCAATTCCGCTTGTCTCAAAAATTCGCGGATCTCATCTTCCTTCGCCCCATCAAAAACAGCAGAGGTGACAAAAAAGCCGTCACGGGAGATCTCCGCAAATCGCCTCATCGCCCTCTCACCGACCTCTTCCTCAAAATCGCGACCAAAGCTCTTTTTTAAAAACGCCTTCATCGTATCTTTTTTGTAGTCCTCGAGAAGCTTGGTAAGCCTCTCGCCAAGCCCACGACAGGCCCAACCCAAATGACATTCAAGGATCTGTCCAACGTTCATTCGGGAGGGAACACCAAGGGGATTTAAGACAAGATCAACGGGTGTCCCATCAGGGAGATACGGCATGTCTTCCGCGGGAACAATACGGGAAATAACACCCTTGTTTCCGTGACGACCGGCCATCTTGTCACCCACGGCAACCTTCCTTTTAATCGCCACATAAACCTTGACGATCTTAATAACTCCAGGAGGAAGCTCATCTCCCTTATGAAGCTTGGAGACTTTTTGATCGTAAACCATTCGCGTCAGCTCAATCTGTTCTTCGAGATCCTCAACCAATTCCGCAAACTCCTCTTCCAGATCAGAATCACCCACGGTGATCTCCGACCACCGGTTGACAGGAACTCCTTCCAAGGCCGATTCCGTAATCGGTTTTCCCTTGGGCAAAAGCACCTTCTCTTCTTCCTCGTCCATGATCTTTGAGGTAGAGGTCTTTCCCGAAAGAAGGGCCTTGATCTTCTTCATTGCAGCATCACGAAGCGCCTTAACCTCTCTATCCCGATCCTTAATCAGTTTTTGGGTCTCCTTATCCTGAAGATTCTTCGCCCTCTCATCGAGATCGGATCCTTCACGAGAGAAAACTTGAGTACTAATGACCGTTCCAAAACCACCCGGAGGGGCGGTCATCGAGGTATCCTTAACATCCCCCGCCTTCTCACCAAAGATGGCTCGAAGCAGCTTCTCTTCGGGAGAAAGCTGGGTCTCTCCCTTGGGGGTAATCTTGCCCACAAGAATATCGCCAGGCTTCACCTCAGCCCCCACACGAATGATGCCTCCCTCGTCCAGATTGGCGAGCGCCTCATCACCAACATTGGGAATATCCCGTGTAATCTCCTCCTTACCCAATTTCGTATCCCGGGCCGCACACTCAAACTCCTCAATGTGTACAGAGGTAAAAACGTCGTCTCGAACCAATCGTTCAGAAATGAGGATCGAATCCTCAAAATTGTATCCGCCCCAAGGCATGAAGGCGACAACGACATTCTGTCCCAACGCCAACTCCCCCAGGTACGTGGCAGGTCCATCTGCCAAGACATCACCTGTGTGAACACGATCACCGACCTTCACAATCGGCCTCTGATTAAGACAGGTGTTTTGATTGGACCTCTGGTACTTGATCAGATTATAATTCGTTAAATCCGACTTCCCTTTCTTGCGGCCTCCAGAGTCAGACTTTACAATGATCCGTGATGAATCAACCGAAACAACGGTTCCATCATCCTCGGACACCACCGTAACCCCTGAATCCCTGGCAACAATTTTTTCGATGCCCGTTCCGATCAGCGGTGCCGCCGTCTTTACAAGAGGAACTGCCTGCCGCTGCATGTTGGAACCCATGAGAGCGCGATTCGCATCATCATGCTCCAAAAACGGAATCAGGGCAGCTGCAATACTGACCAACTGATTGGGTGAAACATCCATAAAATGAATTTCCGAAGGACGCGCCATGACAAATTCACCAGCGCGGCGGCAGGAAATGACATCGCTCTGAAAATGACCCTGGCGATCGAGCACTGCGTTTGCCTGGGCAATCGTATATTTTTCTTCCTCCAAGGCAGAGAGATAGGCAACCTTGTTGCTGACCCGTCCATTCTCTACCTGACGATAAGGGGTCTCAATAAACCCAAAGTCATTAATCTGTGCATAGGTCGAAAGAGAGGCGATCAGTCCGATGTTTGGACCCTCAGGAGTCTCAATGGGACAAATACGTCCATAGTGTGTTGCGTGAACATCGCGCACCTCAAAACCGGCACGTTCACGCGTCAGACCGCCAGGACCCAGAGCGGAAAGACGTCTTTTGTGAGTCACTTCGGAAAGAGGATTCGTCTGATCCATAAACTGAGACAACTGGCTTGAGCCAAAAAATTCCTTGATCACGGCACTGACCGGTTTGGGGTTCACAAGATCATGCGGCATCAGCGTCTCTACATCCTGGAGACTCATCCGCTCCTTGATGGCACGCTCCATCCGGATCAAACCGAGCCGATACTGATTTTCGAGAAGCTCTCCTACCGAACGAACACGACGGTTTCCCAGGTGATCAATATCATCGACCTGTCCTTTGCCATCCTTGAGACCGCAAAGATACCGAACTGTTTCCATGATATCGTCCTTGGACAAAATGCCGACATCAATGGGGGTCTGAAGATTGAATTTGTAGTTGATTTTCAAGCGACCAACGGCCGAAAGATCGTATTTCACCGGGTTGAAAAAAAGGTTTTCCAGAAAGACCTTGGAGGCCTCCGGCGTTGGAGGATCTCCGGGGCGAAGACGTCTGTAAATCTCAAGTGTCGCCTCTTCAACCGAATTGATTTTGTCGGCCTGAATCGTATTCCAGATGTAGGGACCAATATTAAGATTATCCATGTAGAGAAGATCAAATTTCTCAATTTTTCTCTTCCGGAACTCACCAAATTTTTCCGGTGTCAGAGCATCCCCGCAATTGCCGACAACCTCGCCAGTCTCCTTGTCCACCACATCATGAGCCAACACCTGGCCATAGAGAGACTCCTCTTCGACAGCAATTTCCTTAAGACGCGCTGATTCAATCTTCTTGACGATTGCACGATTGAACTTTCTCCCGGCCTTGATCAGAATCTCATCTGTCTTCGGATGACGGATATCCTTCGACGCCTTCTGGTAGCGAAGGAGATCCGGAACGACACCCTTTGTGACCTTGCGCCCGTCCAGATGGATCGTCTCTTTCTGATAAAAGAAGTTGAGAAGGTCCTCACCGGAATATCCCAGCGCTTTCAGTAAAACAGTGGCCGGAAACTTGCGACGTCGGTCAATACGGACATAGAGAATATCCTTCGTATCAAACTCAAAATCGAGCCAGGAACCGCGATAAGGAATAATACGAGCCGAATAAAGAAGCTTGCCGGAAGCGTGCGTCTTTCCCTTGTCATGCTCAAAAAAGATACCGGGCGATCGATGAAGCTGGGAAACAATGACACGTTCTGTCCCGTTAATAATGAAGGTGCCCGTCTCGGTCATGAGCGGGATTTCACCAAAATAAACCTCCTGCTCTTTGACATCACGGATCGTCTGACTCTTCGTCTCGGGATCGGTATCCCAGACAACAAGACGGATAACAACCCGCATGGGCGCTGCATACGTCATGCCTCGATAGCGGCACTCCCCCACCTCATATTTTGGTTTGTCCAGGTGATAACTGACAAACTCCAGAGAGGCAGAATGATTAAAGTCCCAGATCGGAAAAACGGTCCGGAAAACACCGTTGATTCCGGTATTGTCCCGTTTTTCAAGGGGGACATGTATCTGAAGAAATTCGGCGTACGACTTCTTTTGAACCTCAATGAGGTTCGGAATCGGGATCGTCGTTTCAATCTTGGAAAAATTCTTTCTCAAGATCCGATCCTGAATCGAAACTGGCATAAAAGTCTCCCTTTAAAAGTAAATCGCGAGACAAGGAATTTCCACAATCCCCTGCTCTACAACAAACTTCGTTATTTTAACTCGACCTTCGCGCCGGCCTTCTCAAGAACATCCTTCATCTTTGCGGCATCTTCCTTGGACACACCTTCCTTCAAGGTCTTTGGAGCCCCTTCAACAAGGTCCTTGGCTTCCTTAAGACCCAGTCCTGTCAAGGCACGCACCTCCTTGATGACGTTGATCTTGTTGCTTCCTGCAGATGCCAGGACAACGGTAAACTCCGTTTTTTCTTCCTGGGCAGCAGCGCCAGCTCCGCCGGCAGCAGCGCCGGCGACCATCACAGGTGCCGCAGCGGAAACACCAAAGGTGCTTTCCAATTCTTTGACAAGCTCCGCCACCTCGAGAAGTGGCATTTGCTTGAGAGTTTCGACGATATCGGAACGACTGACTGTTGCCATTTTCCTATCCTCCTTTTGTTTTCTCAATTTCCTTGATCGCCCTCACCACCTGGGTGGGAAGAGCATTTAAAACTCGCACAAAATTTGTTACCGGCGCCATCAACGTCCCCAAGAGTTTTGCATAAAGTTCTTCCCGGGAAGGAAGGCTGGAAAGTACTTCAACCTCCTTGATCGAGATCACCTTCCCGGCAAAAAAACCGGACTTAATCTTGAGTGGTTCCAGCTCAGCTGCCTGCCGAGAAATCGCCTTTGCCAAAAGAACGGGATCCCCCAAGGCAATGGCGATAGCCATCGGACCTCTGAACTGCTCGGCCAATGAACCAAAGTCGCCCGCCTGAAACGCCTTCTTTGCAAGCGTATTTTTGATGACGTGAAACTCTCCTTCCGACTGTCGAACAGCCTTTCGAAGTGAGGTCATCTGGGCCACCGTCAAACCACGATACTCCGCCAGAATGACCGCCGAGGCCCTCTTGATACGTCCTGACAAATCTTGAACAACTTCTGTTTTTTCAATTCGGTTCATGACTCACACCTTTTCCTAGTTTGACTGAAGCTGATTGGGATCAATCTTGATCCCCGGCCCCATCGTTGTGGAGACCGTCACACTTCTTAAGTAATTTCCCTTGGAGGTTGACGGCTTCGCACGAATGATTGAATTAATCAGGCTTAAAAAGTTATCTTTGAGCTTTTCGGCACCAAACGAAACTTTCCCCAGAATCGTATGAATAACACCACACTTATCGATCTTGAATTCAACGCGCCCCGCCTGAAGCTCCTTGACAACCTGGGCTACATCAAAGGTGACGGTGCCGAGCTTGGGATTTGGCATCTGGCCTCGAGGTCCAAGAATCCTCCCCAATTTGCTGACCACCCCCATCATGTCGGGGGTCGCAATGGCCTTGTCGAAATCGAGCCAACCTTTTGTGATTTTCTCCACTAGATCCTCTCCTCCGACTGCAATGGCACCTGCCTTTTCCGCCTCTTCCTGCTTCTGACCCTTTGCAAAGGCAATGACACGAACCCCCTTTCCAACCCCGTGTGGCAAGGTAACGGCACCACGAACCATCTGGTCCGACTGCTTGGGATCAACACCTAACCGGATCGCAAGATCGACCATCTCGTCAAACTTCGCCGTCTTTGTCTGTTCCAGAAGCGTCATCGCCTCTTCAACCGCGTAACGCTTCGTCCGGTCGACCCCCGCCAATGCCTTCTTGTATTTTTTGCCTGACATAACGACTGTTCCTTTCACCCTACTTAACATCAATCCCCATACTTCTGGCCGTCCCCTCAACCGTTCGAATCGCCATCTCCAGTGAGTTGGCATTGAGGTCGGGCAGTTTCATTTTTGCAATCTCCTCCACTTGAGCCTTTGTAACCGTTCCAACCTTGTCACGATTCGGTTGACCGGATCCCTTCTCTATCTTTGCCGCCTTCTTTAACAAAACAGAAGCCGGAGGGGTTTTAAGAACAAAGGTAAAACTTTTGTCCTGATAAATCGTGATGAGAACCGGAATGATGAGCCCCTTCTCCATCTTTTGAGTCCTCGCGTTAAACTGCTTGCAAAACTCCATAATATTAACCCCATGTTGACCCAAGGCAGGTCCTACTGGCGGGGCCGGATTTGCACCCCCCGCAGGGCATTGCAGCTTAACAAGTGCTTGTATTTTTTTAGGCGCCATCTTTATATTCCTTGTGTCTCTCCAGCCTTCTAATTTTTTTCCACCTGCATAAAGTCGAGTTCAACCGGTGTCGACCTTCCAAAGATACTAACCAGAACCTTAACCTTCCCTTTCTCAGGTTTCACTTCGTCCACAACACCATTAAAGTTGGTAAAAGGACCATCCACCACGCGAACCGACTCTCCCTTCTCAAAGGAGACCTTCGGTTTCGGCTTGAGGGTCCCCTCACTAATCTGCTGGGTGATGCGGGCCACTTCTTCATCAGCAACGGAGGGAGGCATCTTACCTCCCCCAACGAAACCTGTAATTTTCGGTGTCTCCTTGATAATGTGCCACGTCTCATCATTGAGCTCCATCTTGACGAGAATATAGCCCGGAAAAATCTTCCGGCTGGAGGTCTTCTTGACCCCATTTTTCATCTCCACAACGTTCTCGGATGGGATAAGAACGTCACCAATAAGAGACTGCATACCCAAATTCTTTACCTTCTCTTCCAAGGCTTTTTTGGCCTTTTGCTCAAAACCCGAATAAGTATGAACAACGTACCACTGTTGTGCCATAGTCATTTAAAACGAGAACACCTGTCGTGCCATCGTTCCCCAGACAAAATCCAAAAATGCCAGCAGGAGAGCCGCCACACCAACGAGCGCCAAAACGACGCCTGACGAGGAGACTGTCTCCTTGCGAACTGGCCAAGTTACTTTTGCCAACTCAACAACCACCTCATTAAAAAACCGATTTGCCTGACTCCAATAACGCGTTGTAATCGCAACGGAAACAGCGAGGAAAAATGCGATCAAAACCTCAGGACTCACGGGCATATCAGTGCCCCACTGAGGTAACGCGGCCAACATCCAGACCTCAGCCAGCAAACGGGAAAGGAACAAGAAAACAAGCCCCCCTCCCAGTATCAAGCCCAGATTGACCCAGCGCTGTGTTTCCATCTTACTTAGATCCTCTCGACTGCACTCCACTCACCCTACTTAAAAGACTGCAGGGGAGACAGGGTTCGAACCTGCGACCCCCGGTTTTGGAGACCGGTGCTCTACCAGCTGAGCTACTCCCCTATTTCGTCTCCTTGTGAGGAGTGTGCTGCCTGCAGAACCGGCAATACTTTTTGATTTCAAGCTTGCCCGGTGTCTTCGTCTTATTCTTCGTGGTTGAGTAGTTCTTTCGCTTACAACCACTACATTCCATCTGAATAATAACTCGCATTTCAGCTCCTCATCTTCTCAATTCTACTCCACCACCTCAGCGACGACTCCGGCACCGACCGTATGACCTCCCTCTCGAATCGCAAACCGCAGCTCCTTGTCCATCGCAATCGGTGTGATCAGATCCACA
>JACPAL010000027.1 GCA_016180855.1 Deltaproteobacteria bacterium
AGGCGCCGAATTCGGTCTGATAGGAGCGGCCGGTCAGACCGGAATAAAAGTGACTCGCCGGAACGGAGCGGGACTGGGAATCGTAAGGTCGTGTCGCCGGGGAGCTCAGCATTCAAAATGTCCATCGACCCCGCTTGAACGAGGTTGCGGAAAATGAATCTTTTACCTGAAAAAAGAGGAAGAAAGCTCCCGAAGAGAGATGGCTGTGATTTTTCTTTCGAGTGGATACGTCTCTTGCCCGGGATGTACGACCCAGAGATGTTCTAAAGAGAGTTCCTTCTGCGCCAGTTGCATGGAAGGGGTCACGACAGGCGCTTCTTTGTATTTTATTTCAGCCCCCCACAACTTTCCTTTTTTCTGAAAGAGAAGGTCCAATTCGCCTCCGGCATGGATAGCCCAGAAGAATGATTCTTCCTCTCGTAGGTTAAGGCGTCGAATCACTTGCTCGAGCGCGAATCCTTCCCAAGAGGAGCCTAACTTCGGGTGAAGAGAGAGTTCTCGCTCCTCCGGAATTGTAAGTAGGGCATGGAAAATACCCGAATCCCGAAAGTAGATCTTTGGCGTTTTCACAAGGCGTTTTTTGGTATTGTAGTACCAGGGCTGAAGGCTACGTATCATGAAGGTTCCCGTGAGGATGTCGAGATATCGTTTTATTGTGGTGTCAGCGACTCCGAAACTTCGACCCAGTTCCGAGGCATTAAGCAGTTGGCCATGATAGTGGGAAAGCATCATCCAGAACTTTCGTAACGTTGCCGAAGGGATTTGGATTCCAAGATTGGGAAGGTCCCGCTCCAGAAAGGTGGTGATGAATTCTCGACGCCACTCATAGGACTTCTTTTCCGAAGACGCGAGAAAGGATCTGGGAAATCCTCCTCGAACCCACAACTTCTTTTGTTCTTCTGGAGTCGTTTCCAACGTGAATCCTCCCAACTCCATAAAGCCGATTCGTCCAGCCAGTGTCTCGGAGCCTTGTGAGATCAGGTTGCGAGAGGCGCTTCCCAGAATCAGGTATTTTTGAGAGTGAAAACGATCTACAAGAACGCGTAAGATCGGAAAGAGGTTCGGATATCGTTGAATTTCATCGATCACGATAGTCCCTTTTAGATTCTCAAGTGCCAATTTTGGATTTTTCAAACGTGAAAGATGTTCAGGATCTTCGAGATCGAAGAAGTGGGTCTCTTTTCGTTCTTGCCTGACGTATTGTCGAGCGAGGGTAGTTTTTCCGCACTGTCGTGGACCGAGGATCGCTACGACGGGAAAGTTTTTGATTTTCGATCGGAGGGCCTGAAGCTCCTTCTTTCGGAGGATTTCCATGACCCAAAGGTATCATGAAAATTCGGCGTCGTACACCGAAATTTCATAGCATTAAATTAGAGGGCAGAATTAAGTTCCCTCTGGCCAGAGAAGAAGGCCAACAAGCCCGTTGCAGGAATGGCGGTATATTTCCAGAACGGCAGGGGCTGTTCAGGAGATTTTTTAGTAATGCTCTCCTCGATATCTTTTTATTGGAGGCGGTAATTGATCAAAGGCGACCTGGCTTTCGGCATCTCCACAAACGAGTCGTCCGTCCGGCGTGTACAAGAGGATTGGATGTTCATCATCCCAGTAATGGACGTGACTGGGTCTTACAACCTGACCCGTTGCATCTCGGTTGAGGCCCAGATCAAGATAGAGCGGTGCATTGAGGTTATCGCTTGAGGGGAGGCTGTCATCAGCCCTGTAATGGGTATGAACCCTGGCCGTGTAGCCGGGATGGAGCCAATAGTCGCGATCGATTATGAACTCGTTTGTCCCATTCACTATTTTCCATCCCCTTAGATTAATCGGGTGGGAGCCCATTTCCCCACCCCCTGTGTGGATGATACGGAAATACTCCTTGTCCGGGGGGGTATCAAAGTCACGTCTGCCTTCCCTTTCTTTTCGTTCTGCCTTCGCTATGCGTCGAGGATGGTCGCGGTTCTCATGTTCGAGGGGATGGGAGCTTGTGATAAAGAGAGACTCCTTCTGGAAATGCTCATCCGCCCAGATCCCCTTCTTGGCAGCCCTCGCCTTCTCTTGAGCCGCAAGATATTCGAGGACCCTTCCTGATTCATCCGGCGCGACGAAATAGGCCAAGGCAAGTCCCTCTTCAATCATCAGTTTGTTCACATTGAGGTAGGGGTTTTCCCCTGGGGCAAGAGGCCCCTTCTTTTTGACCCAAACCTCAGAGGCCGGACGACCGTATTGGTCAAATTCATAAGAACGAAGGTAGACCTCATTGTCATGATCCGCGAGGACCTTCTTCAGGAATTTTTGTGCCTCACCGGCCAGCAGTTCTCCCCGCTCGCATCGCTCTACAGGTGGGCGCATATTAGGTCTTCTCCACTCATGGGTTGCCTCAAGGGTGTTAATCCCGGTGAAGCGGATATCGACGGCGTCTCTCATCGCCCCCTCGGCATAGACCCAGATTGTATCCCCGTCAGTGACAGGATCTTTCATGGGATCAATGCGAGGGTCTGGTACAACTCCGTCGATCATTCGTCCTACCTTAAGTGGTTTGTCAGAAAGGAAAGGGATCTTCTCAAATACGGTAAGGCGTAAATCCAGACCTCCATGTGTAATGAGGGTTTTCCTTAAATGGCGCCTGAACTTGTCATAATCGGCAGGGACTGTTTCATCAATCCAGGCATGCAATTTGCGGCCAAGTTCGAGCCCGGCCGGGTCTTGCCGCGTCGAACTATTTTTGCGCAGAAACTCCATGAGGTCGAACGCTGCCTTCTCCTTTGCCTGGTCGGGTGTCAGACCATCGCTTCTCCTGCTGCCTCTCTTTCTCTCCCCGACGGCACCAACCTCGCCAGGCGCCGTAGCCCACGCCCTTTCAAAAGGATCGTTTAATTGGGGGAGAGATTGACGTGCCGAAAAGCGGTCGACCGCCCCCCCCATCCCGCGGCCGACACCCATGTAGAAGAAACCTTCGGTGAGCTCCCTCCTAAAGAGCTGTCCCAATGTCATGTTTGTCTCAGGCAACCAGCCGACGCCACCCATGCCACAGCTCAAGGCGACGGAGGCGACCGCCTGTATTGGCTCCATGGCGGCATCCTGGAGAATAGTGGTGCCCCATCCCCATCTCTGCATTGCGACCCGGCTCATCATCATCGCAGGGAGGGAGTAGAGGAGTGAGACCCTCCATTGATCAAGGAAACTCTGATCGGCAGGGATCCCTTGGGTCAGT
>JACPAL010000028.1 GCA_016180855.1 Deltaproteobacteria bacterium
GGGAGCTGTTCACCGGCCAAACGTGCGGTTTGAACCAGCTCCCAGAAATAGCGGTAGGTCGCCCGGTCGTGCAATTCTCCTTCGTATTGAATCGGTCCCCAGTTCGCCTCCTGGGCCTTGAGCAGGATTTGGCATCCCTTTTCAACCTTGGAATGGTCGGGCCGCATCGCCTCGATAATTGCATCGATCTGCGTCGGGTAGATTGACCACATCCTTAAGAAACCAAAGTCGTAACGGGCACGCCGCGCGTCGGAGAACGTCTGTTCACGATTCTTGAGATCCAACGTGACATTGTGGGCCGGGATAATCCCATTGGCGAGGGCGGCGGCTACCACGGTTGTCTTGGCACGGACGATCAGTGCATGTTCGAACTGACCCGGTGAGCGCATCGCTGTTTCTGTGACGGCGCCATGATGTCCGGAGACAAAATCCATGAGTCCAAAATCAAGCACCTGCATCCAGGGGAGGGAGGCGATCTCAAATGCATCCCGCAATGCCCCGTGGGTCTCAATCAGGACATGGATCGGGATCTCACGTTGGATATTCGCCTTGCGGGCCGTTTGCTGGATATAACTGATCATCTCCTTGACCTGACCGGCATGCGTCGGTTTGGGAATAGTGATGTAGGCAACAATGTTGCCGACTGCCGGAACAACAATCTCCAGATCCCTCCGCCAATGAGGATTGGTGTAGTCATGGATTCGAACGCCACTCATCTTTTGCTGGTTGAGCGGGGATTGGAGCAGGGAGACGACCATCTCGGCATGCTCTTTTTCTCGTCCCTCCGGGGCCCCATCCTCAAGATCCATCGTAATATCAAAGAGGCCGCCCTTTTGATTCTGAAGTTCGAGCGCCTTTAGGATCAGTTTTTCGGAGCCTGCGAAATGCTCACAGCTCGGGATGATCGGAAATAGCTTTTCCCCTGCGAATAGCGCCTCTTTAGGATGGGTTTTTTTTGTCATTATTTTTTCTCCTCCGATAACTCCACCAAAACTCCACCTGTTGATTTTGGATGCACAAAGGCGATCTTTTTGCCATGGGCCCCGATCCTTGGCTTTTCATCAATGAGTTGGATCCCTTGTCTTTTATATTCCTCCAGAACTTTCCCAATATTGTCGACTTGGATACAGATGTGATGGAGCCCCCCCCGTCCCTGTTTTTCCAGGAATTTTCCAATCGGTCCATCGGGAGAAGTTGATTCAAGGAGTTCCAGGTTGGTGTCATCTACTGCAAAAAAGGCGGTTCGGGCCTTCTGTTCGGCCACCTCTTCATAATGATCCGGCTCTTTTCCAAGGAGGGCTTTATAGATTTGAATCGCCTCCTTGAGATTGGGGACGGCAATGCCGATGTGGTCAATTTTTTTAAATCTCGCCACAAGGGAGAACTATCAATTAAGAGAAGTCTGTCAACCTTCCCCTTTATCCGCCTCCGCCAGAAAACCCTGCCGTCTTGCGGCGGGGATGAATGGTCCGGAGATCCGAAGCATTGGCAGAGGAGGGTCGGTGGCTACGGGGATTCCGCCAAGAAACCCCGCGGTCTTGCCGCGGGGAAGTTATGCCATCCTTCTCCTCTCTCATGGCCTACCAACGACGAGTCATCAGGACGCTTCGGTGTCAGAATCAGCAGCAAGTCGGTGCCTTGGCAAAGGTGATTCAGGCGATTGCGGCTGGTGGTGGAGATATTGGTGATATCCGAACCCATTCGGTTGGTACCTTTCACACTCTTCGTGACATAACGGTGATCTGTCAGGATGAAAAACAGTTGGAAGAGATCATTCGGTCGGTCCAAACGATTCAAACGACCAAATTGGAGTCGGTTATTGATGATGTGATGGAGTTGCATCGTGGTGGAAAATTAACGGTCGCCCCACGGTATCCCGTAAAAACGGTGAATGACCTGCAGAAAGTCTATACACCAGGTGTTGCGGCGGTCTCCTCCCTGATTCAATCAAACCCGGCGGCCGCTGAAGAGTATACGGGTATCGGCAGAACGGTGGCTCTGGTTACAAACGGAAGTCGCGTTTTGGGTTTAGGTAATATCGGTCCGGTCGCTGCAATGCCGGTGATGGAGGGAAAGGCGGCACTCTTTTCCCAGTTTTCCGGTTACAATATGGTGCCGATTCTTCTGGAGACCCAGGATCCCAAGGAATTTGTTGAGACGGTTATTTCAATCTCACGCGGATTTGGTGCCATTCAACTGGAGGATATCAAGACCCCCGACTGTTTTTATATTGAAGAGGAGCTGATCAAACGACTCAACATTCCGGTGATGCATGATGATCAACATGGGACCGCTGTTGTCTGTCTCGCGGCGGTCCTCAATGCCTGTCGTCTTGTTGGAAAAGATTTGAAGACGGCGGTTGTGGGACAGATCGGTTTGGGGGGAGCTGGCTCGGCGATTGCGCACCTTGTCATGAACCATACGGGACGGCCCGTTGTTGGAACCGATATCCAGTCATATGCCCAGGAGAGATTACGGAAGTTGGGTGGTGAGGTTGTTGCCTCCGTGGCCGAGGTGATGAAGAGGGTGGATGTTGTGATTGCGACGACTGGCCAAGCGGGATTGATCAAGGCGAGCATGATCCGGAAGGGGCAGGTGATTCTGGCGCTCTCCAATCCGGAACCTGAAATTTCCATCAAGGAGGCGGTGGAGGCAGGGGCCGCCTTTGCGAGTGACGGGCGACGTGTCAATAATTTGTTAGGTTATCCGGGTATTCTGAAGGGGGCGATGGAGGCTCGGGCGACCCGAATGACCCCCAAGATGTACCTCGCTGCCGTTCAAGCGATTGTCGATCACACACCCGAGAAAGAGCTTTTGCCAGATCCTCTTGACCTAACCCTTCACGAAAGGGTGGCCCAGGCGGTCAAAAAGGCAGCATTGCCAAATCATTAAGCTTATTCTATAAGTCCTTCAATGATCACCCGGGAAGAGGCTCTTCAATATCACTCAGAGGGGCGTAAGGGGAAGATCGAGGTCGTTTCAACCAAGCCCTGCAACACCCAAAAAGAGCTCTCCCTTGCCTATACACCAGGGGTTGCCGAACCTTGTCTTGAGATTCAACGGGATCCACAGAAATCGTTTGATTATACGGCTCGTCGGAATCTCGTGGCCGTTATTACTAACGGTACGGCCGTTTTGGGGCTTGGGAACCTTGGCCCGGTTGCAGCTAAACCGGTGATGGAGGGGAAGGGGGTCCTCTTCAAGAAGTTTGCGGATATCGATGTCTTTGATCTTGAGGTCAAGGCGGAAGATTCTTCGACCTTTGTAGGGGTTGTTAGAGCGCTCGAGCCGACATTTGGCGGGATCAATCTGGAGGATATCAAGGCGCCCGAGTGTTTTGAGATCGAGAGACGACTTATTGAGGAGATGTCGATCCCCGTTTTTCATGACGACCAGCATGGAACTGCCTTGATCACGGCAGCGGCCCTCTTAAATGCGGTTGAAATCCAAGGGAAACAACTCAAAAATCTTAATATTGTTTTTTCCGGTGCTGGCGCTGCGGCGATCGCCTGTGCCAAGGCTTTTATGAGCCTGGGGGTTGTCAAGGAGCAGATTACCCTTTCCGATCGTCAAGGGGTTGTCTTTCAAGGTCGTCCCCGGTTGGAACCTTACCGTGCAGAGTTTGCCCAGGAGACGACGAAGCGGACATTGGAAGAGGTTTTGAGTGGTGCAGATGTCTTTGTTGGGGTTTCAGGAAGGGGACTTGTTCAGGCGGAGATGATTCGTCAGATGAATCCCAGGCCGATCATCTTTGCACTGGCGAATCCCGATCCGGAGATCGGCTACCTCGAGGCGCGTGAGGTTCGACCCGATGCGATTGTGGCGACCGGCCGGTCTGATTTTCCAAACCAGGTCAATAATGTCCTGGGGTTCCCTTTTATTTTTCGTGGGGCCCTTGATGTGGAGGCGGCCTGCATCAACGATGAGATGAAGATCGCTGCGGCCCGTTCGCTTGCCGCACTCACAAGGGAGGAGGTTCCTGAAGAGGTCTGTCGTGCGTATGGTGTGAAGAGGCTTTCATTTGGCCCTGATTATATTATTCCCAAGCCTCTTGATTCCCGTGTCCTGCTCTGGGAATCACCTGCGGTGGCGGAAGCGGCGATCCGTTCCGGCATTGCCCGAAGACCTTATCAAAATCGGGAGCAGTATCTTGCTTCACTGAAAAAAATGATGGACAAACGGTTGACTTTGATGACAGAAACGGCTCGCTAGAATCGCGGCGTTGTTTGACTGAGGGGGAAAGTTAAATGGGGGCGAGTAGCATTAGGACAATCTCCTACGAGCCTGCCAAAGAGGATGTCGTGCCGCTGACGCAAAACCAACTCCTTGAAATTTATTATTACCTCCTCCTGACGCGCACCCTTGAAAACAAGGTCGAATACATCTGCAAAAGCCAAAATTTGGCGGCACCGTTGATTATTGGAAAAGGTTATCTTTCAACAGGCCAGGAGGCGATCTCCGTTGGGGCGGCGTATGCCCTCGAAGAAGGGGATTGGTTGGCCCCAAGCCATCGGGATATGGGGGCCCATCTCGTCCGAGGTTTCACACCGAAAGAAATATTCCTCCAGTATTTTTGTCGCGCCAGCTCGGTGACATGGGGTCGGGATTCCAATGTTCATTTTGGAGACGTCAGCAAGAGGATCCTTGGTTTTGCCTCCCATATGGGCTCGTTGACGCCGGTGGCAAACGGCGTTGCAATGGCGATGAGATATCGTGGTGAGAAGAATGTGGTCCTCTCTCCGTTTGGCGACGGTGCCTCCTCGCAAGGGATCGTTCATGAGGCGTTAAATTACGCCGCTGTTAACAAACTCGCGGTTGTTTTTGTCTTGAACAACAATCATTACGCCATCTCAACGCCGATTGAACAGCAAACGATGGTTGAGAGTTTATCGCTTCGGGCTGCGGGGTATGGAATGGTTGGAAAAACGATTGATGGAAACAGCGTTCTCGAAGTCTACAAAACCGTCAAAGAGGCTGTTGATCGTGCCCGTCGCGGTGAAGGTCCTTCGCTCATCGAGTGTAAGACAATGAGGATGGGAGGGCATGGGACACACGATGCGATGACCTACATTCCGAAAAATCTCCTTGAGAATTGGAAGAGAAGGGATCCGATTGTCGGGTATGAAAGGTATCTTGTAGAAGAAAAAGGCATTTCCCATGATCAGACCGAGAGTGTGGCGCGTCGTATTGAGGGCGAGATTGAAGAGGCATTGGAATTTGCGAGGAGTCAGCCACTGCCGAAGGCAGAAGACCTTCTGAGGGAGAGATAGATCATGTCGGTCATGACGTATGGCGAGGCGATCCGAGACGGGCTCCGGCAGGCGATGAAGGCCGATGAGCGGGTTTATATTTTTGGTGAAGATGTCGGTCAGTTTGGCGGCGTTTATGGCATTACAAAAGGTCTGATTAACGAGTTTGGTGAGAAGAGGGTTCGAAATACCCCCCTCTCCGAAGGCGCTATTATTGGTGAGGCGATTGGGGCGGCGATAGCAGGGCTTCGGCCAGTTCCCGAGATCCAGTTTTCGGATTTTATGACGACCGCTTTTTCCATGGTCGTTGATATGGCGGCCCCCTACCGGTTTCGTTTGGGCACAAAAGTTCCTATTGTTATCCGAGCCCCGAGTGGCGGGGGGTTAAGGGTGGGTCCTTATCATTCCAAGTGTACCGAGGCGTGGTATTTTCATGTGCCAGGCTTGAAGATTGTTGTCCCTTCGACCCCTTCCGATGCCAAAGGGCTCCTGATGTCGGCCATCGAAGATGACGACCCGGTCCTCTTCTTTGAACACAAAAAACTTTATTATGAGATCCGTGAAGAGGTGCCTGAGGGGATTCATCGTGTTCCCTTGGGAAAGGCGGTGGTGAGAAGAAGCGGCGGTCATGTCACCTTGATTACCTATGGTGCGATGGTTCATCTGGCGCTCAAGGCAGCAGGGCAACTTGCCACGGAGGGGATCGAGATGGAGGTTGTTGACTTAAGAACGCTTGTCCCCCTTGATGAAGAAACAATGCTAGGCTCGTTTCGGAAAACAAACCGTGTCATTATACTTCATGAGGCACCAATGCGGGGTGGTGTCGGGGCCGAGCTGGAGTCACTCATTTGTGAGAAGGCGTTTGATGCCTTGGCAGCCCCTCCCGTTCGGATTGCCGCAAAGATGACTCCCGTGCCGGTCTCTCCTATCCTGGAAGATTTTTATCTTCCCTCCGCACAAGAAGTTATTGACGCTGCGAAACGTCTCGTCCAATACTAAGTCCTTCGATTCATAAATTCGGTGACGAATTTATTCACTCAGGACTAGTGCTGAATGAGTAATTTTGTTGATTTTTTTGGTTTTGTATATACGTCATAGTAATTACGAGTCGAAGTAATAAGCCCTGTTTTTATGAAATTAGCCCTGACTATGCCTCAGTTTGGTGAATCGATCACGGAGGCCCTCATTGTCCGTTGGCTCAAGAAAGAAGGAGAATCGGTACGTGAAATGGAACCTCTCATGGAGCTTGAGACGGAGAAATCGGTTTTTTCCTATGAGTCTCCTTTTAATGGGAAACTCGTTAAAATTTTGGAGGCTGAAAATAAACAAGTAAAGGTAGGTGTCGATATTGCCCACTTTGAAGTTCCGGATGAGGCGGCTAAAAAGTATTTATCACTTGGCATTGGTAAAGTCCTGGGTCAGCAGGGCAGTAGTACCCCTACCGCTATGACTAACACTCCTCGTGACTCGGGGAGGATAGCCGGATCGATCAATAGTGGAGGTTCCTCGATTTCTGTTTCTCCGGCGATTCGTGCCTTGGCCAAAGAGAAGAGTGTCTCCTTGGAAGAGGTCTCCAGTCTTTTAGGAACAGGACCTGGCGGGAGACTGACAAAAGAGGATTTTATCAAATATCTTGAACAGCGTGGAGGTCCTACCTCCAAGCAAGTTGCTGCTGTTTCGACGGTGACTAGTGCGAAGATTATTAATGTTACACCGATCAGGGCACGCATTGCTGAAAAAATGATACTCTCCAAGAGGGAGATTCCTCATGCGGGAACTGGTCTCGATGTTGATGTTACTTCTATTGACGAGTGGAGGAAAAAATCAGTCAACAAATTAGTTCACCTTCCTTTTATCCTGCTTTCTGTGATCAAGGCACTTCGAAAGTATCCGGTGATCAACAGTTCACTGAAGGGTGAGCCTGGCAAATGGTCCATAGAAGAATACGAACATGTCCATTTGGGGATTGCGACGTCGACCCCCCAGGGACTCATGGTTCCGGTGTTGCGTAATGCCCAGTCGCTTTCATTTCAGCAGATCGTTGATCGTGGAACCCAACTGATCGAGAAGGCCCGTACAGGTCGCCTGGATGTTTCTGAACTGACGGGAGGCACCTTTACTGTTAACAATACGGGGGCCTTGGGGGCCGTTCGAAGCAGTCAGATTATCCCCCATCCCCAATCGGCCATACTGGCCGCAAACCGTGTTACGCCTCGTCCCTGGGTTGTTAATAATGAAATAAAAATTCGGTCAATACTGTCCCTTGATCTCTCCTTTGATCACCGATTGATTGATGGAGACGCTGCCTGTGGATTTTTAACCGAGGTCAAGAAAGAACTCGAGGGATTTGATTTTTCCAAAATCGGCTGAATGCAGAAATCCGTCAGAAACCAAAGGAGAGGTTGAGGGCAATTCGTCGATTCTCCCTTTGCCTTGAGAAAACCCCGGCCTCTTCAGCGTATGTTGCAAATTCGAGCTTCAAAAATCTGAAATCAAAACCTGTGCCAGCCGCTATGTAACCCTGATTGGCTCCCAGACGGAAGGATGGGCGAAGAATCAAGAGCTTGGGGGCGACCACCTCGGCACCGATATTCCATTTTCTGATAAATGCGACAGACTGGTTAAGCTCCCGGAAGTCATTCTCTACATGAAATTCCCACTGCCCCAACGTTGGATGGATTCCTACGCCAAGGCCGATCGATTGTGTAGTGTCGGGGACTGCTCCACTAAACCTCGTATTTCCAATATCCTGCCACGTAAAGCCGACAGTCGGCTTAATGACCTCTAACCACTTTTGCCCATAGGAAGGAACCTTTCCCTTAAGCCCTAGATCAAAGCCGACCCCGGGTGCACGGTTGAGGCTCAGTACATCACTAAATTTGGCGGCGGTTGTGATGTCGTCTGTGGTAATCGTTTCATCCACGGAAATGCGGTAAAGCACTTTGAGGTTGAGTCCGACTTGTACTTGATCCTCCCAAAAGCCAAAGGCTGTCCCGATCAGACCACCGGCATCAGAGCGGGAGCTGAGCTCAAAATTAGTAACGGTCCTGTTTCGAAAAGAGATCGTGGTTCGACTATCTGCCAGAGTTGATAAGACAAACCACTTATGCTGCAGTTGGAGGATAGGAAGCCTTAAGGCGATCGATTGAAATTCACCTATGTGTTGATTCACAAAATTTCTAAATTCTTCAATCTTGGCACCGTCGGTAGTAGCCGCATCAATCGCATCGGAAAGATCTAAGGTATCATTTACAAGGCCGATGATGCTTGTTGAAAAATCAAGGGTAGGGCTCACAATCCTCATTCCGAGGCGTTTGTAATCGTTAATAGCGGCCGGATTGTAAAAGGCAGCATTTTCATCCGATCCAGGCATTGCAATGAAGGCATTCCCCATCCCAAGCGGACGAACTCCTTTATAGAGACTGGGATGTTCAGCCGGGATAGAGGTTGATTGAGCCAAGAGCAAGGTTGATGGCAGAAGCAAAAGACCGACCAACAGTGCTGACATCCCCCAGACTTTAAGGTTTTTATTATTTTTCATCAGGTTGTGTTGGTATCTTTACACGCGGCAACGCCCGGAGGGTTGACCAAGGCATCACAATCATCATCACGATCACCCGTTGTAACGCCATCGGCATCATAATCCTGCTCTGTGTCTTCATTGTCTTTGGTCGAGACCTCACATCTCATCATGTCCCGAATACAGGCGGCACTGTACCCGAACCGAGACTTTGTACAACGACAATACCCTTCCCTCATGGCACTGAGAGTGGTGGCATCTGTTGTACCCCCTGCCGATATCTCGTTATCCGCATTGATGAAATTATCCTCCAAAATAGCCGCATCATCATCATCAATTTCATCTGCATTAATGGTCCCATCAGTTTCAAATGATATGAGTTTGACCGGGCGTACAAATGTCTCAATAGACCGGAGTGTCCCTAGAAGAAACAGGCCAGCCTGTTCGAGATCGGTCACACCGAGCTTGTTGGCAACGACATTGGCCAGGCAAGTAATGCCGTTACGAAGCTCATCCAGGTTAATCTCGCGCTTGTTAGCGGCCTCTACCTTGTCGACCAGTGTCCTGAATGACTTGAAGTCAGCCTCTGTCTCATTTTGTACCTCAACGAGCTTTTCAATAAATTGCAATATATCAATGCCTGACAAGCCCATGTAGGCGGAGGCGCAAAGCTCACCAGCCTCGATATTAGTCGGATCAGCGGCAAGGACAGCACGGGTCTTATCAATGACATTTTGACAGAAAGCCGTTGTGGCTGAATCAGACGGATTACAGCGATCCGCATCAAACCGGGCCTCTTCAAGATCCGCCTCATCACTCGGGATCGTACAGCTTAAAATAATCAGGAGAGGCAACAACAGCAGCACCCCCCCCATGCGCTTTGTGAATAACATACGCGCCTAGGTGTAACCGATCCCATCCATTATTGCAATATGAATTTGATTCTGCTACCGAGTGGGTAAGAAGTGGGTAAGATAAGTTCAATGAATGAAAACATTTTAAAGCTAGGCCTTCCCAAGGGAAGCCTTCAGGAATCGACCTTCCGTCTTTTTGCCAAGGCTGGATTTAAGATAACGGTCGGGAACAGGAGTTATGTCCCCTCTCTTGATGATCCGGAATTAAGGGGATTGTTGATTCGCGCCCAGGAGATGGCTCGGTATGTGCAGGATGGCGTTTTAGACTGTGGCCTGACCGGACGTGATTGGGTGCTTGAGAATGAGGCCGATGTGCAGGAGGTTTGTGAGCTAAAGTATGCAAAGGCAGGTCTTAGGCCCGTTCGCTGGGTTGTTGCCGTACCCAATGATTCTTCAATCAAGTCAATCAAGGGGCTCGAAGGGAAAAAAATTGCCACCGAACTTGTCAGTTATTCCAAACGATACCTCAAGGAGAACGGGGTGACTGCTACGGTCGAGTTTTCGTGGGGCGCAACTGAGGTTAAGCCGCCGATACTGGCCGATGCTATTATTGAGGTGACGGAGACCGGCAGTTCTCTTCGCGCTAATAATTTACGAATTGTTGAAACCGTTTTGGAATCGACAACCCTTTTCATTTCCAACAAAAAGAGTTGGCAAGATCCCTGGAAGAGAAAAAAGATAGAGAATATTTCACTTCTTCTGCAGGGGGCGATTCTTGCGGAAGAGAAAGTGGGGCTCAAGATGAACGTGCCCAGATCAAAATTGCAATCAGTCATTAAAATATTGCCGGCCCTGCATACACCAACGATCTCCGAGCAGTCCGATTCAAGTTGGGTGGCGATTGAAGTGATGGTTGATGAGAGAATTGTGCGCGAAATTCTGCCGGAATTAAAAAGGGCCGGGGCCTCCGGGATCGTTGAATATCCACTCAACAAGGTTATTCCATAGTAAAAACAAATAGTTGGTTTGTATCTCTGTCTGTGTGGATAAGTTTTCCTGTGCAAGAAAAAATAGTGAAAGATTTAACTCGTCAGACTCACAGAAGAAAAATGGGTCTATTTCCTAATTCACAGCTGTGGATAACTTTTATTAAAAAAACAGATGCAGTTTTTAATCGCGCCAGTCCTCGCTTTGAAAAGGGGCATTTTTAGTCAGATTGAATTTTAAAACAAGGTATAGTCTAAGCGTTCCTGTCGTTAAGACAAGGTTCTTTGAAAAGGATTAAATAATCGTTTAGGAGGGCAACCCGTACTGAGATCTTACCTCTCCGTTAGGAAGGGTGGATGCCGAACCTGAATCTGCCTGTGGAATAAAAAAATCCACAGAGATGTGTGAAGCAGGTGGAGGCCATGGCTAAGGAAGCGGTAGACATTCTGAAAGAGGAAGAGTCAGCGGAAAGAAGGTCAGAAAGGGTGCTTGGATTCGAGAGGATCCGGGCTATCTTTAACGAGGAGATCCCCCAAGGTTCATGAGTCGGCTTATCTCACGATTAGTCGGTTCTAAGGGCGAAGGGGGCAGGTGGTCGGAAACGATGGCTACCGAGTTTAAGAGAAAACCTTCAAGATCCACCTCGGAAAACCCAGGGAAGGAGGGGGACAAAAAGTCTGGTCATCCAACCAGGCAAAAGTCTCCGGTACCTGGTGGGTATAAATCTCTGCAGTTGACGCGAGAGGGGCGGCCGAACCTCTTTCAGCTAACAACAAGAGAGAATGCGAACCCGAAAGGGTGACGGCCTGTCAGGATGCTTCAAAACTCTTCGGAGGGTCACAGAGCCCAATCCTAGACGATTATTGAGTCCTTGCAAGGAACAAAAAGCAAGGGGCCATCCAATGGGGGATGGCCTTTTTATTTTTAGAGGCAGAAATCGACAACAATCGCATCATGGTCCGACGCAGGGTAGTTATCATATAAGAGATTGCCGATCACCTTGGCTCCGACGGAATCTCCTTTTCGATCCGAACTTTTTCCCTCTTTCTGGACGATCTTAAGCCCACGCTGCGTAAACCAGTCCAGCTTAAAGGAGCATTTTCCGCCATGATCTTTCAGGGACCACTCGACAAACCGAAAACACCAATTTGGGAGCCATTCTCTAAGATTTTTGAATTGCTTCATATCTTCAACCGAATAATGGGATGTGCCAACTCCCAACTCGTTGCATAATTTGTAATCGAAGCCTTTTTGTTCAAGCATTGAGAAGAGGTTCTTTTCAAAAAAACGATCGGGGTGCGGATAGTGGTTACGAATCATATTGCCGGTTCCCATCAAGACACGGATCCAAAAACCAATGATAGCAGCGGTAGCGGTGTGGGCATCGCAAGTGCTGGTGTTCCAATCACCTCCAATGAGCACAGGCCCTTTGGTCGTCTCTTCTATATGATCAATCACCCTTTTTAGCTGAAGGCGTCGATGTTCCTGTGTGGAGCGAACATCAAGATGAACCGCTGCAACCGTTACAAGTTGCCCGTTTATATCAATGTCGGCCACGGGTGCTGCCTGATTCCCCAATCTCTTTTCACGCCCCCGCATCTTGTCATGGGCATTTGGGAGAGAAACGATTCGAGGATTTTTGATTGGGTAACGTGATAAGATTGCGTTACCGGCGATTCCTAAGTGATTTTCACCCTCGACCTCCTGCTCGATGCCGCATCCTTTCGCGAGATTCAGATAGGAGGGAGCAAAATAGTAATGCATGCTGAGTGCCTTCGCAATTTCACGAGCGATATGGCGGTTTCCGGAGCGGGCCATCCCTAAGTCCGCTTCAGTAATCAAGAGAATGTCAGCCGATGATAAGACCGGGTGGGTTGTGAGATAATAAAGAATAGCGTCAAACCTCATCCCCCTTTCAATATTCCAGGAGACAGATCGATAAAACGGCTCCGGACCGGGCAAAGTCGATGTGAAATGGACCAGTTCATAACTTTTCAGAACTTTCTCAATTTTTGGCTCCAATTGACGGTAGAGCGGCGATGCTCGGAGCGCTTTGGTAGAATGAAATTGCCGAAGGGCCGGGATGTGTCGATGCAAATCGTGTTGAAGTGTCTCGTTCTGTGTCATGGGGCGGAGAGCCTAGGAAAAAGGGGAGCCCAGGTCAAGGGCAAGCCAAACCGGATGATCTACCGGCTTTTTGTCGGGCCATTACTGATAGGTTATCGCAATACTCATTACCACCGGGTTTGACACTCTGCTGTTTCAGCTTGGGCGTCGCCAGTTTGGTTTTCGACGGTGGAATATCCCTGCAGGGAGGATTCAACAATCATCTCACAATAGGTCGGTTTTTGAGGGTTTCTTGGATTGCGGGCCAGCCAGGAACAAAGAAATTGACAATTCAATGAGGATAGAAGTCGCGTAAGTTCCGGTTCATCCGGTGGGATATAAAGACTGGCTTCACTGGGCCCAAGAATCTGATCGGAGTTTAGCGCAACACCGCACCCCTGCTGATGAGAGAGATTTTGAACCTCATCCTCACAATTAACCGTATATTGTGTCTCTCGTATCTCCCTTGTCTTACGTAATTTTTCATCATGTGCATCAATATCGACCTTAAAAGTTGGGTCGGAAGGGGGGGTAGGAGCTGGTCTGCCACTACATCGTGCCAATGCCAATAAACTGCCAAGAATCCCTAGAGCCGATAGAGATAGTTTGTTCATAGAACCTCCTACTTAAAGGATATCGGCTTTTTCAAAAATAGGTTTCTCCATTTGTCTTCTTGTTGTT
>JACPAL010000029.1 GCA_016180855.1 Deltaproteobacteria bacterium
CTCAACAACACGAAGGGCAATAACATTCTCATAAGTCCGGTTATCCCCCATCACCCCAACCGTTTTGATCGGTAAAAGGACGGCAAAGGATTGCCAGACTTTGTTACAATTGTTAACCACTCTCCAGATATTTTGTCTATCTCAATGGTCGGCCTGTACCCTTACAGGGTACGAAAACAGGCGGGTTATGCACGTTAGATCAAAACTTTTTTGGTTCGAACACGAAGACTATCACGAAGACAAAAACAGGAGGGTTTTATGAATTCAATAGAGGGGCTGGCAGACAATGTCATTTGCCTTTTTGAGGTACAGGCAATGAGATTGGAGGCAGTTGCTACGGCCGTCCGGGAAGCATCTATTACCGACAATGGACTATTTTTGATGTATGGGGACGGAACGTTCGTTCCACCTAGTAGTTATTCTGGTATTACCGAATACATGACTCAACCAATGGACGCCTTTTTACAGAAAACTTTATTTAATGACGGCAACAATACTAGGGCATTAAGAGCTCTTGAATTATTAGTAGCTGCAACTGGCAAGCATACCCGTTTAGGTCTCTTGAGAACTCAACTTAATGACATGAACAATTCTTTGAAAAAATCCATGGAGGGTATAATGCAGAGCACAGGAAAAGCCCCTTCACAACACTGTACTGCAGAAGCCATCACCCTCATGCGTGGGGCCAAGATCTGTGCAGAGATAGCCGATCAGGCCGAGATGGTTAAGAGGTGTGTTGTTGTCATACATAATCTGAAAGTTGGAGCTGTGATGGTTGTAGCCGGGGCTTCCGTGGCACTCTTAGCTTCATACCTCATAGGTCGGCTGCACTCTTTCACTATCAACCGCCATCCCATTTTCGATACTAATGATGCTAACAATGCCGGTCACTCACTCCGAACGGAGCCTATCTCACTATAACACTACAAGCTAGCAGACCATAAAATTCAATGGCCTATTCCCACTCAATCGTAGCGGGCGGTTTGGATGAGATATCGTAGACGACGCGGTTGACGCCTCGAACCTCGTTGATAATCCGGCTTGATATTTTTCCCAAAAGCTCCGGTGGCAGGCGAAAAGGACGGCAAAGGATTGCCAGACCTTGTTATAGAATTCTGCCTTTTTAAATTCGGTGATGACGATATCATCCGCCTCCTTCAAAACATTGAGCCTCTCCTTTGTCACCTCACCAATGACACGGACGGCAAGTCCCGGCCCGGGAAACGGCTGACGCTGGACGATCTCCTCCGCCATTCCGAGAAGACGGCCGATCATCCTCACCTCATCCTTAAATAATTCACGAAAGGGCTCAATAAGCGTGAGATTCATCTTTTCGGGCAATCCGCCGACATTATGGTGGCTTTTGATCGTGGCCGACGGTCCCCGAAATGAAACGGATTCAATCACATCCGGGTAGAGCGTCCCCTGGGCCAGAAAATGAACGTCCGGGATTTTCCGCGCCTCCTCCTCAAACACCTCAATAAAAACCCGCCCGATGATCTTCCTCTTTTGCTCCGGCTCCTCGATCCCTTGAAGCTCCTTCAAGAAACGTTCACCGGCATCAATTTTTTTAAGAGGAATCTTCATGTGGCGATTGAAAAGATCGACCACCCGCTCTCCCTCGTTTTTACGGAGAAGGCCATTATCAATAAAAAAAGACTCCAGTTGGTCGGGAACCGCTTTATGCAGGAGGGCCGCCATCGTAGAGGAGTCAACGCCACCCGAAACGGCACAAAGAACCTTTCGGGTTCCAACGATCTTTCGAATCTCATCAACCTTTTTTTCTACAAAGGTCTCCATCGACCAATTCCCCTCCAGTCCAACCACGCGATAGAGAAAATTCTGGAGGAGCTGCTTGCCGAGCGGGGTGTGAACCACCTCGGGATGAAACTGAATCCCGTAAATCTTTTTCTGTGTGTTCCCAATGGCGGCATGAAGTTTATTATGACTCTCGGCGATGATTTCATACCCGGGGGGTGGCGAGACGACATGATCACCATGACTCATCCAAACCGGCGTCTCTCCCACGGGAAATCCGGCAAACAACCCTTCCCGCTTGAGCACATGTATCTTTGAGAAGCCGTATTCCCGAACCAGCGCCGGCGCCACCTGCCCCCCCTCCATCTTGGCGATCCACTGCATACCATAGCAAATGCCAAGGACCGGAAGATCCAGATTGAGGAGACGGCGATCGGCCGTTGGGGCCTCCTTGTCATAGACACTCGAGGGACCTCCGGAGAGGATGATCGCGTCCGGTGAGAATTTTCTGATTTGGTCGAGCAAAACGGTGCAGGGCAAAATCTCACAATAAACTTTCAGTTCCCGCACACGGCGGGCAATCAACTGGGTGTACTGGGACCCGAAATCAAGGATTAAGACTTTGCTCATTCCGGTTTGTAGTTAGGTGCTTCTTTCGTAATCATCACATCGTGAACATGGCTCTCTTTGAGGCCGGAGGCGGTAATCCGTACAAAGCGGGCCTTGGCCCTCAGCTCCTGGAGATTTTTAGCCCCGAGATAACCCATGCCGGCCCGAAGGCCGCCCACTAACTGGTAAAGGTGCGAAGAGAGCGAACCCCTGTGAGGAACCATCCCCTCCACCCCTTCCGGAACCAGTTTGGAGCGATCTTCGACACCCCCTTGGGCATAACGATCACCACTCCCCTTGACCATCGCGCCCAGGGAACCCATACCACGATACGCCTTGTAAGTTCTTCCCTGATAAAGAATCGTCTCGCCGGGCGCCTCATCGGTACCAGCAAAAAGTCCACCGATCATCACCGCATCGGCCCCGGCCGCAAGTGCCTTGGTGATATCTCCGGAATATTTGATGCCGCCATCGGCAATCACCGGAATTCCACGATCACGGGCGACACGTGAGCATTCTAAAACCGCTGAGAATTGAGGGACACCAACACCGGAAACCATCCGTGTCGTACAAATCGATCCCGGCCCGACACCCACCTTGACCGCATCAACGCCAATCTTTACGAGCTCCTGAACCGCCTCGCCTGTTGCAACGTTACCAACGATCAACGGAACATTAAAATTCTTTTTAAACTCCCGCGCCGTCTCCAGAACACCGGCCGAATGCCCGTGAGCGGTATCAATCGCCACTAAATCAACACCTGACTCAATCAGACGGCCGGCTCGAACCAAGGCTGATTCTCCAACCCCGATCGCCGCACCAACACGAAGACGCCCTAGGCTATCTTTGCAGGCATTTGGAAACTCAGTGGCCCTTTTCACATCTTTGATCGTGAAGAGCCCCTTGAGATTTCCCCGATCATCAACGACAGGAAGTTTTTCGATCCTGTTTTTCTGCAAAATCTCCCGTGCCTGCTCGAGCGTTGTCGTCTCTCCGGTCGTAATAACCTTTGTGGTCATCGCATCAGCAATCTTGAGGCCCAGATTGGTTTCAAAACGAAGGTCACGACTCGTCAGTATCCCGACAAGCCGGCCGCCTTCCGTGATCGGGACACCGGAGATGTTGTTCTCCTGCATCACGACCACTGCCTCTTTCAGTTTTTGCTGGGGATTTAATGTGATGGGGTTCAAGATCATTCCCGACTCAGCCCGCTTGACCTTTGCCACCTCGAGGGCCTGGAGGTTGAGATCCATATTACGATGGATAACCCCGACCCCCCCCATTCGGGCCATCGCAATCGCCGTCTTGGATTCTGTCACCGAGTCCATTGCAGCGGAGACCATCGGAATTTTAAGACGGATATCGCGTGCGAGCAGCGTGGAGGTATCGACCTCATGGGGCAGGACTTCACTTTTTTGGGGAAGCAGCAGAACGTCGTCGAAAGTTAGCGCGATCGGGATTTCTTGGGGTACCATGGCGGGGAGTTACTCTAAGGAACGATAACTGTCAAGGCGAACGGGGAAGCAGCTTGAGGGAATATAACCGCCCACCGTTGGAGAAGTAGTAAAGCCGACCCTCATCAATGGCGGGGTCAGAAGAGATCCCTTTTTTAGTAAAGCGACGGTACAGGAGCTTTCCGGTCTCACGTTCGAAGAAATTCATCGTGGAAGACGAAAGACCGACCGCGAGGATGTTTTGATAAACAACCGGTGCGGTCAAGGCCCCCTCCCCAACCTTTGTCTCCCATAGAACCTCTCCATCCGCCTTGTTGAGTGCATAAAGGGATCCCCGCGAGCCGGACACAAAGAGCGTTTTCCCCTCACCAACGATCGACACACCGCTCCCGAGATCACGCGACCAGAGAATATTTCCCGATTTTAAAGACAACGCATACAGGGGACCATCAAAGAGGGAGAGATAAATATTGTCTCCCTCAATCAAGGGAGGGGCATCGAGGTCGCTGAAACCGTTGCCGTCATTCATGAGACGCTTCTCCCAAACAACTCTGCCATCCCTTGTGGAAAGGGCCCGGAAGGTCCCGTCGGAGAATCCAAGATAGAGACGTCCCCTTCCATCCAAAACCGGAGGAGAATTTCCACGAACCGCCATCTGGAGAGGAGGAGTCAGGTGATCAACCTGCCAAACGGTTCTGCCATCACTCGCATCAATCGCATACACCTGCCCCTCCGAGGCGGCCAGATAAAGCCGCCCCTGTTCAATGACCGGGGCGGACAGAATCTCCGATCCAAGAGGCCTCTCCCAGATCAGTTTCCCTGAATCACTCTCGAGGGCGTAGAGAATCCCCTTGTCATCACCAAAATAAACCCGCCTCCCATCGCCGATCGCCTTGGAGTTAATCGTCCCATTCGCCTTAAAGCGCCATTTTTTATGACCGTTTGATTTTTGGATGGCGTAAAAGGTCCCATTGTCACTCCCCAAAAAAAGAAGTTCTCCAAAAACAAAGGGGGAAGAGAACTCCCTCCTCTTATACTTGAAAATCCTTCCCTTCTTGGCGACCGAGATCCACTTGGCCTTGAAGGGGACTCTTGTTTTAGGGGCGTAGTGGTACCCTCGGTTTCTCCAATGGGCCGGTTCATTCGCCAGGACGGCACCAGAAATGATCAGGGCAAGGGTGAGAAGGAATGGGCCAACCGTCCTCACTTTTTGGCTCCCCGCTTTTTAGCCTTTTTGGAAGGCTCCTGCTTGGGGGCCGCAAGGGACGTTTTACGTTTTTCTGCCTCGGTTCGAAGATCCGGGAGGCTCGCCTCCTTGGCGAGTTGATCATAAATCTTCACGGCCCCTTCCGTATCCCCCTTGTCGAGCAAGACCTGGGCGGTCAGGAACCTTGAATAGTCAGGCAGGGCGTTTTCCGGGTCGTTTTCGGCCTGCTTGAGATAATCCAGCGCCTTCTCCCATTCCTTCTTCTCGCGATAGACAAGGGCCAGATTCTGAAGAGCGGCCACCCGAAAAAAGGCATAACGGGGAGGGAGTTTTAATAACGATTCGTAAAGAGGGACTGCCTCATCCCATTTTTTCTCCTTCAGCGCCTTCCCTCCCTTGGCCATTCGTACAATAATAGCGGAGTCGGAGCGATCAAACTCCTGAGTAACCTTGTTGGCATCAGCCCATTCCTTTTGCTCGTGCAGAAGGGCCGCCGCCTGATCGGCGTAGCGATCCTGATACCACTCGTACCCCGCATACCCGACAAGAACGACCACCATAAAACAGAGGGGGAGAATCCAGAGACCCCTTTTTTTCCAAACCTGGGATAGCAATCTCTCCAGAGAAAAACCGGAGAAGACAGGGCGAGCCCGAACCGTTTCAACTTTCTTGTAGAGCACCATAGCTAGTCCTGAGTAAATAAATTCGTCACCGAATTTATGAATTGAAGGACTAAGTCTTATTGCCGGACGAATTTTTTTGTGTCAAGCAAGTCGCCAATATGATCCTGAAAACAGTTCACGATAACTTCCGGGAGGTGAAGGATGACTTAAGCGCCCTTTTGACCTACTTTAAATTCTCTCTCTCGGGAAACAAGATTGAACGACTGACCGATTTTGGCTCCTGCCAACATCCTGTCCTGCTCCTTCATGGCTATGGGGCGACACGTCGCGTCTTTACGCTTCTCGAGCGCCGGCTCAGGGCAGCCGGTTTCTCGGTCTTCAGCTACAATCTGGGGGGGATCTTTAACACCTTTAACACCCGCTCGATCGAGGAGCTGGCCCATCATGTCAAAGAGAAGGTAGAACGGCTTTGTCGTCGCCATAAGTTAAAGAAGATCAGTATTATCGGCCACTCCAAGGGGGGGATTATTGGACATTATTACATCAAGAGGTTGGGGGGGTATCGCCGGGTCAGGAATTTGATCACACTCGGGACCCCCCATTACGGCAATCCCTGGGCCCTCATGGCACTCTTCTCGCCGCTCTCTCTCGTTTCAAGAAGCCTTTGGGAAATGGCCCCCTTCTCCCGTTTCTTGAGACAACTGAATCGCGGACGGTTCCCCTCCAAGGTTCGTTTTATCTCGATCTATTCGAGGAAGGACCGCGTCTGTTTTTATCGGAGTGCGATGCTGGAGATTCCAAAAGGATCAAAAAACATGAAAAATGTTGAACTCAAGGAAGTGAGCCATGTCGATTATCTCCTGAACAAAAAGGTGTTTGATCTGATCCGAAAAGAATTGGGGGATTAAATTCACTTCATTTTTTCTTGCGATAATAAATCATAAGCGGCGCCCCCTCAAACTCAAATTTTTTGCGGAAGGCATTCAAGAAATACCTCTGATAAGAAAAATGGACCCCTGTCGGTTCATTCACAAAGACAACGAATGTCGGTGGATGAACGCCAACCTGGGTGACATAGTAGAACTTCACGGGCTTCCCCTTGTAGATCGGTGGATTGTGCGAGAGGGTGAGTTCCTCCAAAAAATCGTTTAATTGACTCGTCTTGACCCTTTTACCGGAGACCGTGTGAAGGCGATCAATCGTTGGCCAGAGGGAATCAAGCCCCTGCCCTGTTTTGGCGGAAATCAGAAGGAGAGGCGCATGGGCCAAAAACCGGAGCTTTTCAAAAAGCTGCTCCTTGTAAATTTTTTCGACTCCCCTCTTGTAAGGGACCAGATCCCACTTGTTCAAGACAAGAACGATTTCTTTTTTGGCCTCAAAGGCATAGCCGACCACATGGAGATCCTGCCGGTGAATCCCCTCTTTCGCATCGAGCAGGATAAGACAAACGTCGGAACGATCCGCCGCCTTGAGTGTTTGCAGAACCGCAAATCGTTCCAGCTCCGAACTCCATTTTCCATGACGACGGATCCCAGCCGTATCTAAAATTCGATATCTTTTTCCATCAATGGTTAAATCCGTATCAATCACATCCCGTGTGGTCCCCGGGGTTTCGTCCACCACCACACGTTCCTCCCCCAACAATCGATTGAGAAGAGAGGACTTGCCAACATTGGGACGTCCCATAATGGCTATTTGAGTCAACTCACTCCTCTTGGGCGCCTCCTCTTCTTCGGTCCGAAACTCTTCTGTCAGATGATCAAGAAGCTCCGCCACACCATACCCATGCTCCCCCGAAACGGGGAAAAGCTCTCTGCCAATGGAGTAGAACTCCGAGAGCCGACTCTCATGAAACGCCTCATCAATCTTGGTGACAGCCACGACAACTTTTTTGGAGGATTTCCGGAGGTGCCGTCCGATCTCCTGGTCTTCCGGCAGCAACCCGGCCTTTCCATCCATCAACAAGAGGACGATGTCTGCCTCTCGAATCGCCAGATCAATCTGTTCGCGAACTTTCTTCTTCAAGCCGCGAGACGGGTCGTCCGGAAATCCACCCGTATCAACAACCACAAAATCTTTTCCATTCCAGGAGGCATGCCCGTAATGGCGGTCCCGACTGACCCCCGCCAGATCAAGTGTAATCGCCCTGCGCGATCCGATCAGTCGGTTAAACAGCGTTGATTTGCCGACATTCGGTCGGCCGACAATGGCGATGATTGGCCTTCCTTGACCCCCGCTGTTCTGCCTCATAGCTCCTCCGGCCTTCGGGCCCTCCCCTTGCTCTTTAAGGGGAGGGAACAAGACGGGTGTTATGGATTCTCTCCATTTTGAAAGCAACCTTTTTACCGGATCAACCGAAGAGTTACCCAGACCCGGACAAGGAGTTTTTATGCCAACCTCTCTCTCAACGGCTGAAGCGATACGATGTTACAAGGGGGCCAAGATCCCGTTACAAGGAGATCTTACAAAAGATAAACTGCTCTGGACCCTCCGTAGAAATCAGGACATTCGAGTCAGCTGCTACCATCGAAATGCCGACCTTAAACTCCGGTCCGAGGATATATCCGACGAATATAAAGTGAAGACATCCGACGAATTGAGAGAGGCGTTCCGGTATGCCCGTTCTACATCCCACTTCAGAGAATTGACAAAATCAGTAGCCACTTTAGGGGATCAAGAAAACTTCCTCCATGAGGTGGATGACGCAACTCACGACTCAACCCATTGGGGTTTTTATACACCGATACTGGTCCTTGGAGGCATAATAACAGGCATCGCAGCTATTGTTGTAGGATTAGAAAGTGGCAAAAAAATGTGGATTGCCATTGGATTGGGAGCGGTCGCCACTGGCCTGAGTCTCGTCCTGGGATACCAGATTCACACCGACAGATTTCGTAATCGACTCCGGGAAGCGAATAACGAACCCACGCCTCGCTAAAGCGGACATTAAGGAGTTTTTATGACAACCTCTCTCTCAACTGCTGAAGCGATACGATGTTACCAGGGGGCCAAGATCCCGTTACAAGGAGATCTTACAAAAGATGAACTGCTCTGGACCCTCCGTAGAAATCAGGACATTCGAGTCAGCTGTTATCACCCAGACGTTGATCAGAGCTTTAGTAGAAACTCGTTGAATCGATCCGACCAATACGTTGAGCAAACCTCCGCGGAATTAAGAGAAGCATTTCGTTTTGCCCGTTCTACATCGGATTTTAAACGACTTACATTGCCGAACGACCAAGAGGCATTTCTCCATGAGGTGTATGATGCGACCAACAACTTAGATCATTGGGCCGCACTTCCCCTTACATTGAACGTCGGGGGAGTAGGAACGATTGTCCTAATATTGGCCGCGTTCCTGCTTGCTCCGGTAAATAAGATAAATCGGTCAATGAATTTGGCTCTCCTTGGAGGAGTAGCAGCTACTGGATTGACAATCCTGCGTAGGCACCTGATTCACATTCATGCATTTCGCGCCCAACTACATGAAGCGAATAAGTAGGGTGTGGCAGCGGGAGGATTTGCCCTTCGCCTAAAAACATCGTCAATACGGCTCAGGGCGTCGGCGTTTCGCTGACAGCCGCCGGAGTTGGCGACTTTTTCTCGGCTCATCGCCGAGCGCTCAACGCCGTTCAAATCCTCCGACAAAGCCAAGAAATGATTATGACGCTGTGGCAGCGGGAGGATTTGAACCTCCGACACGACGGGTATGAACCGTCTGCTCTACCCCTGAGCTACGCTGCCATAAGGGGGGGCTGTTGAAAAATGCCATCTGCTGCGTTCCCCTCGTCGCCGGCTCCTTGCCAAACACCGTTTCGTAGCATCCGGAATAGTTGGAATCAATAAAATCTGTTGCTAAATTCCTTTGTTGGAAAAATAGTCGCCTGATGCCACTCATCACCCTCTCATCCGATTTTGAAAAACAGAGCTACGGCTGTGGTGCGATGGAAGGGGTCATCTATGAGGTGAACCCCGAGGCCCGGGTCATCCACCAGATGCATGGCATTGAACGCTTTAGCCTCTTGCAGGGGGCCCGGACGATGGAAACACTCGTGACAATGCCGGTGGGATACCATGTCTGTGTCGTTGATCCTGGCGTCGGAACAAAAAGACGCGGCATAGCGATTCAAGTAGCACGCGGTGATATCCTCGTCGGTCCTGACAACGGTGTTTTGATCCCGGCGACACGAATCCTCGGCGGCATCATCAAGACACATGAATTGACCAACCCAAGATACCAGCGTAAACCGGTCTCGCCGATCTTTCATGGCCGGGATCTCTTCGCCATGGCAGCCGCCTATCTCTCAAAGGGAGTTCCTTTGTCCGATTTTGGCCAACAGATCCCCGAAAAAGAGCTGACACAGGCCCCTTATAAAGATGCCTTCATCAAGGGGAACAGGATCGAGGCGATTGTCATCCATATCAACCGGTTTGGGACGCTCTTCCTCAATATTCTTCAGAAAACGTGGGATCAGTTCGATCTCCCCCTCGGCGGAAAAATCCTGATCCGTTCCGGAAAAAAGTCACTTCGGATGACCCATGTCCAGACCTTCGGTGACGTGCCTGCAGGAAGCGCCTGTATCATAAAGGACGACTATACCCGCGTCGAGGCGGCGATCAATCAGGGGAGTTTCGTGAAAAAATTTCCGGTCCGTCTGGGTGATACCGTCACCTTGCAAAAAATTTTGTAGCGAGTCGGATGATCGCTCGAACCGACCGCGTGTAGGGGGGATAGAAAAAACGTAATATATCGATCCTCCCCTGACGAAGCACCGCCCTCTCGTGGGAAAAGGTCTTGAATCCATAAAAGCCGTGGTAGTTCCCCATCCCGCTCTCACCGATCCCTCCAAACGGGAGATCCGCGTTGGCGAGATGAATGATGAGGCTATTGACACAGGTCCCTCCGGCACTCGTCGTCCGGAGAATCTGTTCAATGTTCCCGGAATTTTTCGAAAAGATATAAAGGGCGAGCGGCTTTGGACGCGATTGGACGGCCTGAATCGCCTCTTCAAGCCGCTCAAAGGTCAGAATCGGCAGGATCGGTCCAAAAATCTCCTCCCTCATGATCGGTGTGCTCTGTCGAACGTTCGAAAGCAGTGTTGGAGAAAGATAGCGTCCTTCAGAATTTATTTTTCCACCGGTCTCAATCCTTGCGCCCGCCTGAACCGAGGCGTCCAGGAGACTTTTAAGATGCTGCAGGTGTTCACGGGTCACGAGGCGGCAGAAATCGCCACTCGCCTCCTGTGAGGCGTCATCCTTCCCATAGCGTGATTCGATGACACTCTTCGCCTCCCGAATAAAATCAGCCTCGAGCCTTTTATCGATGAGGAGATAGTCCGGCGCCACGCAGGTCTGTCCCGCATTGATAAATTTCCCCCAGACAAGCCGCTCCGCCGTCTTCTTCAGATCGGCCGTTTCATCGACGATAACGGGCGATTTTCCACCAAGCTCCAGCGTGACCGAGGCGAGGTTTTTCGCCGCAGCCCCCATCACCCTCCTCCCAATCGGGGGACTCCCCGTGAAAAAGATATGATCGAACGGAAGTTCGAGCAGGGCATCCGCCATGTCATGCCCCCCCTCGATCAACGCAATCTCATCCTCCGGAAAGAGGTCAGTGATCAGTCTCTTCAAAAATGCGGAGGTCTGTGGAACCTTGGCGGACGGTTTCAAGATAGCGCAGTTACCGGCCACAATCGCCGCAACGAGCGGTGAGAGGAGCAGTTGAAACGGATAGTTCCATGGAGAGAGGATCAGGACGACACCCTTCGGCTCGTAACGCACCTCGCTCCTTGTCCCAAAAAGAACAAATGGCGTCTTCACGCGGTGCGGCTTCATCCAGCCTGAGAGGTGTCGGATCGCGTGACCAATCTCGGCAACGACAGGAAAAACCTCGGTGACATCGACTTCACCGGGATTCTTCTTGAAATCGTCATGAATCGCCTGTTGCAATTCCCCCTGACGGGAAAGAATCGCCTCTTTGAGCTTTTTTAGTTTTTCAATGCGTTCCACCGCGGTGGTCCCGGAAACCCGCCACCGGTTGGCCTGCTGTTTTTCAAAAATATTCCGTATCAATCTTTCCGCGCCTTCGTTCTGCCTTGCCGAGCGGACCGCTGCTTGTTCCATAACACCCCCTTCAAGAGCTCTTCAGCCTTCCGGTACGGATTATCCCCCGGAAGGACCGAAAAAGTCAGCCTCTTTCGTAGCTCGTCCATAACAATTTCTGCTACCTCTTCCTGAGTGATCTTCTCCCTCTCCTTTTGCCCGATTCGATGAGACCACTCGCGATGGTCCTCGATCCGGGCGATTAATTCCTCAATACCGATCCCCTTCACCGCCTGAAGCGGCAAGACAGGGACCTTCCATCCGCCATTTTTCGAGGAGATTTCGAGCATCACCTTAAGTTCGGAGAGGATTCGATCGGCCCCCTCTCGATCCGACTTGTTCACAACAAAGATATCCGCAATCTCAAGAATCCCGGCCTTAAGCGTCTGGATCGCATCGCCCGATTCAGGCGTCAGCATGACGATCGTCGTGCTGGCGAGCGCCATGATATCCAATTCGGTCTGGCCAACACCAACCGTCTCAACCAAGACAAGGTCCATTCCAAACGCATCATAAAGTTTTACCACCTCGCGTGTTGCGCGAGAAAGGCCACCGCGACTCCCTCGACTTCCCAAACTCCGGATAAAGACCGATTCATCACCGGCATGCCCCTGCATCCGGATCCGGTCTCCCAGCACCGCCCCACCCGAAAAGGGACTTGAGGGATCAATCGCTACCACACCGATCTTCTCTTTCTGTTGGCGAAGCCGCGTGATGAGCTGATCGACCAACGTGCTTTTGCCGGCACCCGGCGGTCCTGTGATCCCAATCACAGGAACCCCCCGACACCGTTCCTGCACCTTGGAAAGTATCGCAAGGTGATCTGAGGGGCGACTTTCAATATGGGAAATGAGCCGTGCGAGCGCCAGACGATCACCGGACAGCATTTTGCTGAGCAACTCTGAAGAGCCCATCGGTGCCTCACTACCTGATTAGCCATACACAAGACAAGCGAACCTCTGATTTTGCTTGAGATTTGCCATGGTGACTATAACCCTCATTTGCCATTCCATTCACTCCCCACGCCCTCCAAGACTTATTATTATCTCATTGATATTATTATATAAAATTTAACTTATGAGGCGGCATGATGATTGCAAATATAGGCTGCAGGAGGACGAATGGGATTCGGAGATTTTCTTTCAGGCGCAGGTGATGTCTTCATGAACACCATCACGCTC
>JACPAL010000030.1 GCA_016180855.1 Deltaproteobacteria bacterium
GGTCACAGGGGTTCAATCGAGGCTTTCAACACTTTCATTTGGAAATAGCGTCGCCTGGCAAACGGTCCCCGTTAGAGAATCGGGAGGCGTGGGGGATCGACCCCGAACCGTGAGTCGACCCGCTATCCTTCTCGCAAGGGAAAATTGGACCGCCAGTGAAGAGGATGGCGAGATTCTTTTGAGGCAGGGAAGACTCCGAAATCTCATGGCTGGGGTCCGTGAGCTCAAAGGTCGGCATGTTCATCTGAGGGGGCGGAGACGTTGTGATCCACATCGTCTCTATCAACCGTATGATGGTGGAGAACATTACAATGGCCGCTTCTGGCCCTCAGATCCGTTTGTTCAGGTCCAGTGTTATGCCAATATGGATCGTCTCTGCCGTCTCCTCAAACAGTTGGGGTATGATTTTGAAGCGATTCAGGCCTCGATTCATCAAGGACGGTACCACCCGATCCGGGTTTTTGTGAATCTTACGAATGTCAGGAACGCCGAATTTAGCAACCTGCTGGAGGTACACAGCTTTGGTCGTCATGTGGCACTCGATGGGGATGTTGTTGTTCATGAAGGGGGACATGGCCTCTGGTATCACATCAATCCGTTCCTCATGTCAGAGAAATTTTCCAAAGAGGCCGGTGCGATTCATGAAGGCTCTTCCGACGCCTTTGCGGCTATCCTCCATGGCAATCCGGTTTTTGGAGAAGATTTTTCAGTCATTGCGGATAAATCGGCCGATCCACGAGGAGGGTTACGACTCTTAAAGAACGACTCCAAAATGAGTGATGTCTCAGATGACTCTCATGATCGGGGGGAGGTGTATGGGGGATTTTTTTGGGACCTCTATGAACATTTCAGGCAGGATTCCCGTCTTGAAAGATTTCAGGCCAATGAATTGGCGCTACGGCTCATTGTGAACCACTGGTTTCATTACAAGACATTCCACCCAGCCGGCGTTGATTTTGTCGATGCGGTTCTCAGTGGGGCGAAGGCATTGGATCGGGTCGGCAAACTTCCGCTCCCGTTTGTCGAGATTGAGAGGTTAGTGACGGAGGGGGCAGTCACGAGAGAGATTATTCCACGGGAAGGAGGACGGAGGGTCTTTCTCTACCCCGTTCCGTCTGTTGATCAGATTCGACAGAGATATGCTGAGGAGGGACCGGTCCGGTTCAGGAAAGTTGGTGGGGCTCCTTATTTAGGAGGCAGGACAGAGATCTATCAGCAGCAGGTACAACTCAAGACACTTCGGACGGAAGATGGAAAACCGCTTCGCCTTGATGTTGTCGGTCACGGGATGACGGCATGGGTCACTGGTGAAGGGATGGATGTCTCTCTGCACGATATCCGGCCGCTCAAGGAGGGTGAGATTATTGAAAAGGTCAATCAGACGCCGCAGGATATTTTAGAGAAGCTTCGGGACAGACTGAGGCGTGAGATCCGACTCTCCGAAGAGAAGATGGACCTTCTTAGAGGACACAGGAGGGACGAAGCGGCAGGACAGATTCGCCTTATGCGACGTGCCGCGGAGGCGATCCGTAGTAAAGAGAGCGAGGTAGAGATAAAGCTCGTGGCGATGCGCGGCAAAAAGGGACTTTACTACGAGGTTGAGGTTAGCTCGGGCACCCACTACTTTGCTGCTTATGTGAAAGACAAAAAGAGTGAGACTCTTCACCATAAGATGGTTTTCAGCACCAACGGGTCGGTCAAGGTTTTTTAAATGTTTTAAAGAAACTCTTTTTTAAACGGATCGAACAACGGATCAAAGGGAGGGTTCTATGCCAGAAAAAATCACCGCCGAGAGCTTTGTGAGGGGACTCATGAACGAATGGGGGCTTAAGGAGAAAGGGGCTAGGGTCTGCCGCGAGCTCAAGGGGGGGCTTGGTGAGGTTTTTGTTTATGAGGGAGACCTCGTTTATGGTGACCTTGTAGAGCCGGTTTCAATCAGGGGGGAGATAACCCATTCCCATTTTCTCCTTCGTGCGAGTCGGGATCGAAGGGGTCCTCTGGGAGGTGCTGTCAACCATATCGTGGAGGCAAGCGTCAGCCGGAGAACTGGATGGACATGGCTTACCAAGGCGGTTTCCGAGCCTGGATCCCCAGCCGTTGGCAGGACAGGCGTTGGGCTCTCCTTGGTAGAAGTTGAGGCGGCGGATAAGGTTGTCACCCACATGGTCCAGGGGGTCCGGATGGCGGCTGATGAGCTTGGTCGGGAGGTTCGTGGCCTCGCTTGGGAGTCCTCCCTCTTTAAACCTTTCAGTGCTGTGTTGTTCGGGGCAGGTATTTTGTTCCTCGGCAGCCTGATCGTTTCTGAGGCCTGATCGTTTTAAACAGACTTTAAAAACTCGCAACTCTTCGGCGCTCTAGGTCGAAGCCCGCATCGCCTGGTTTATGAATCAATTGTTTTTAAGACCCAAGGAGGTATTTTATGGGCACCGCTGTCCTGCCGGTTTCATCAGATCGATTCGTCTCATTTCTTGAGTTTGCATCTGACATGGTCCCCTCATGGCCCTTTGGCTCAGGTTCGTCCCAGCCGTTAGAGGCCGAGCGTATTTTAGCTGCTTCCCCGGGGCTGTTTCTAACAAAGGTAAATCCACCGATTGGGGGGCTTCCTACGCTTGCCGATTATCTAAATGCCCTAAAAACGCGTGCAGGATTTTTTGCTCGGCATCTGGAAGCCCTACCCCCTTCACTATATTTGGGGCAGGCTCATGACAGGGGTTTAAGCCAATCACGTCTCTGGGGTGAATCTGTTGAAACGGCCCTGGGGCTTATCCAGAATCTCAATCACGGGTCAAGCGATGCTCAAGTTCGAGAGGCTCAAAGGGCTGTTGCCAGAGCGATTATGCTTCCAACATTGTATCAGGAGTCGGCCCTGGAGGCGGTAAGGCTCGCTGCTTTGGGAGGTTTGACGGATGAGGAGACCGTCGAGGAATACTTCAAGGCGGTCTATCGTACGTTAAATCAACCAGGCGCTCGTTACTCCCTAAGGAGTCTTGCATTTCAGATTGGCCTGCCGGTTGTTGCGTTCTCATTTGGGGCTCTTTTGCTAGTCGCCCCTCAAAAGGCGAGATCGGTCTAATTGATTTTCGAAGAAAGGAGTCTTCATGTCTGATATCTCAACGCTCAAAACCTCTGATCTCGTCTGGGGATTGGCTGAAGAGCTTCGTTTAGGAAACCCAACCTCCTATTCCGAAGGGAAGGGATCGACCGTCTGGAGTAGTGCACTTCCGTTTGGCGAGGTGAGGGAACCGGTTCGTATTACGGCAGAGGCAAACTCCGACACCATTTTTCTTAAAATCGAAAGGATACGAAGCATGGCCAGGGGTCTTCCTGAGGCTCAACTTCCGAGGATGGTAGCCTCTGTCACCTACAACAGAGCGACGGGATCTTTTGTGGCAGCAAAAGGGATTTTTGAAGGGGGGAGCGCCTTGGCCTCTGCCTCGCAGTCCTTGGAGCGGTTCAGTGGATCGGCAGAAGAGATAGCGGAGAGGATGGTTCGTGGGGTTTTTTATGCAGCCGATCACCTTGGGGGTGGAGAATCGGGCCTTAAATGGACCTCCCTTATGTTTAGTCCCACCAGGAGGGCCTTGAGTGTGGTTGCCGTTGCCTCATTCGTCGGATTCTTTTCATTAGGTGGCCTTCTGATCGCTAGATTACAGCCATCGCAGGGGTAATCAGTTTTTTAGAAATTTTCTAGCAACCGAGTTTAGGCCCTGTCGATGGACGGGGCACGATGCAACTTTCCGGGGGTTCTCGAACTTACCTGCCTGTTGATTCCGGTGGAGGTTACCAGCCGACGTCAGGGAACTACGCACTGACGACCGGTCTGCTGATGGGGAGCCCATTCTACTCAACCCGCTACACCGAATTTGATGCCTGGAAAGACGGATTTAGGACAAAACTGACGACCGCCTCGGGACTGGGAGGGATGCTTGGGACGTCTCTCGCAATGAACCTCGGGATGAAGGTAGCGATGCCGGGGATTGTGAAGACCGTCTCTCTCTTCGGTATTCATTCACCGCTCGCTGCGTTTCTGATCTCAACAACGGCGCTTTCGGCGCTCAGTTCGGGAGGGATGACGTTATTTCAG